>VGRQ01000520.1 GCA_016875315.1 Deltaproteobacteria bacterium
TGGGCCGTGCTCCTCGGCCTCGCTCTCGGCTGGCCCGCCCTCGCCGAGGCGGGCGCCACCGACAACCGCCTCCTGGAACGCTGGATCGAGGCCCAGGACCTCTCGGTGGCCGAGAGCGCCGACTTCGCCGACGTGGCCATCGTCGACATGGAGCAGAACCCCTCGGCCCAGTGGCGCTGGGCCACGGACTACGCGGCACAGGGCCGGGTGGCGATCGTGGTGACCGGCGACGACCTATCCGCCTATGCGCCAGTGGGCGCCGATGTCCGCGAGCTCTCCGAGTCGAGGAGCGTCACGATGGAGGACGGCGGGTCGCTGGTGACGCCCTACGGCGCCTGCGGCGTGGCCGGGGGCTACGCGGTCCACGCCCGCGACGCCGAGGGCGTGCCGGTCATCGCGGCGGTGACGGTCGGCGGCTCCCCCGAGAGTCCCCACTGGCTCTACGTGGTGTGCATCCCCGGCTTCCTCGACGACGCCTCTCTCTTGCAGCCGGCCAACAGCAACGCGCTGTGGAATCTCATCCAGAACCACGGCGCGACGGTCGCCATCGCCCCGCGGCCCGACCCGACGATCGCCGAGAGCTTCGCCGCGGCCGGGCTGTGGCCCTTCCTCTCGCACTTCACCGCGCTGGTCTTGCTGGTGGGCTGGTGGCGGGGGCGGAGCTTCGCGGCGCCGCGCGACCCGGCGGCGCCCTCGCGTCGCGACTTCGTGGAGCACCTCGGGGCGGTGGCGCGGACCTTCGCCCGCGCCGGTGCGAGCCAGCACGTGGCGGCGAGCTATGCCCGGTGGACCCTCGACCGATGGCGCCGGCGGATGCGAGTGGCAGACGACGCGGCGCTGGCCGAGGCGGTGGCGCACCGCGCCGGTCGACCGGTAGACGGCGTGTCGCGACTTCTCGCGCGCGCGCGGGCGCTCGACCCCTCGGCGGGCGCCACCAGTGACGATCTCTTGCTCCTGGAGGAACTGTGGAAGTTGGATCGGGACAGTCGAGCGTAGCGGACTTCGGACCCCTCTTCGACGGCATCGCCGCCGAGATGGGACGCGCCCTGCGCGGCCAGGAGGAGGCGATGCGCCTCGCCCTCGCCGCCGTGTTTGCCGGCGGGCACGTGCTGGTGGAGGGCCTGCCCGGCGTGGGCAAGACGCTGCTCGCCCGCTCGCTGGCGGCCTCGCTGGGATGCCGCTTTCGCCGCATCCAGTTCACGCCCGACCTGATGCCGGCCGACGTGACCGGCGGCAACGTCTACAACCAGAAGGCCAACGCCTTCGAGTTCGTGGCGGGCCCGGTGTTCACCGAGGTGCTGCTGGCCGACGAGATCAACCGCACCCCGGCGCGCACGCAGGCGGCCCTGCTCGAGGCGATGGCGGACCGGCAGGTGACCACGGACGGTGCCACGCGGGCCCTGTCGCGACCCTTCTTCACCATCGCCACCCAGAACCCGGTGGAGTCGGAGGGCACCTGGCCGTTGCCCGAGGCGCAGCTCGACCGCTTCATGCTGAAGATCGTGATGGCGCCGCCGCCGCGCGAGGTGGAGGTGGCGATCCTCGACGCCCACCTGCAGGGATTCGACGTGGCCGACCTCGACCGGGTGGGCCTCGTGGCCCGCCTCGACGCGGCGGGCGTTTCCCGGTGGCAAGACCTCGTGCGCACGGTGCGCTGCGCGCCGACCGTCGTCACCTGGATCGCAGAGATCGTCGCTCGTACCCGCGAACACCGGGCGGTCTACCTCGGCGCCTCGCCCCGGGCGTCGATCGCGCTGCTGCGGGGCGCGCAGGTGCTCGCCGCCGCCGAAGGTCGCGACTTTGTCATCCCCGACGACGTCAAAGAGCTGCTCGGCCCGGCGCTGCGTCACCGCCTCGTGCTGCACCCCGAGGCCCAGCTCGACGGCGTGGCGGTGGAAGACGTGGTGAAGGAGATCGCGGCGGGCACGCCCACCCCGAGCGAGACCCGCGCTTGAGGGGCCTCGTCCCCACGGGACGAGCGGCGCTGGTGCTGGCCGTTGCCACGCTCCTCGCGCTGTTGTCGGTCGCGACACCAATCGCGCGCGTAGCCGCTTATGGTATCGACATCGCCTTGCTCATCTCGGCGCTGGTCGATGCCATCCTCTGTGGACGGCGCAGCCCGCGCGTGTACCGGGTGATGCCGCGCGCCTGGTCGGTGGGGCGTCCGCAGCGGGTGGAACTGTCGATCGACGGGGCGCGGGGCCGGTTCCTCGTGCACCAGGACTTGTTCGAGGGGGCCGAGGCCGAGGGCCTGCCGCTCTGGCTCGAGCCCGGCCGGGCGGCCAGCTACCGGGTGACCGCCCCGCGCCGCGGCAAGTACATCCTCGGCGACCACCACCTGCGTTTCGACTCGCCGCTCGGACTCTGGCAGCGCCAGGTCGACGTGCCGGCCAGCGACGAGCTGCGCGTGATCCCCGACCTCGCGGCGGTGACCGAGTACGAGCTGCTCGCCCGCGAGAACCGCGAGCACCTGCTCACCCGCACCACGCGGCGGCCGGGCCTCGACGCCGAGTTCGACCGGCTGCGGCCCTGGCAGCGCGGCGACGAGTACCGCAAGGTGGACTGGAAGGCCTCCGCGCGCCGCACCGCGCCCGTGGTGAAGCAGATGCGCGCGGCGACCGACCAGAACGTCGTGTTCGTGCTCGACTGCGGGCGAACGATGACGGCGGAGCACGCGGGCCGTCCCGCGCTCGACTGGGCGCTCGACGCGGCGCTGATGGTCGGCCACGTGGCGCTGCGCCAGGGCGACCGGGTGGGCCTGCTCGCCGTCGATGGCGCCGTGCGCGCCTGGGTCCCCCCCACCGGCGGGCAGCGCGGTCGCGACCTGCTCCTGCGCGAGGGGGCGGCGCTGTTCCCCACGCTCGACGAGCCCGACTGGCGCGAGGCCTTCGCCTTCCTCCGCCAGCGCCTCCGCCAGCGGGCGCTGGTCGTCGTCTTCAGCAACGTGGTGGACGACGTGACCGCCGACGCGCTCGCCAAGACCTTCCAGGCCGACCGTCGTCACCTCGTGGCCTGGGTGAACGCCCAGGACGGCGCGGTGCAGCAGTTCCTCGACGCCCCGGAGGGACAGGCCACGCCCTGGGAGCGCGGCGTGGCCGCCGAGGTGGCCACGTGGCGCCGGCGGGTGATCGATCGCTTCGAGGAGCAGGGCGTACACGTGGTCGACACCGACCCGGCGAAGTTCACCCCGGCGCTCCTGGCGCGGTACCTCGATCTCAAGGCGAGGCAGCTACTCTAGCCCCACCCCCTCGATCACCACGCCCGCGTCGGCGTCGATGGCGCGGGTCTCGGTGGCGTAGCCGGGGGCGAAGCGCAGGGCCTGGCCCGGGTCGAGGCCGAGCCAGTGGCACAACAGCGCCCGGATGGGACCGACGTGGGTGACGATGACCACGCGACCCTCCAGGGGAGCGAGCGTCTCCCACGTCGCGACCACCCGCGCAGCGGCCTCGCCCCAGGTCTCCCCGCCGGTGGGGCGGCCGTGGACGTAGTTGTCCCAGTAGGCGGTGACTGCGCGACCGTCGTCACGGGTGAGATCGTCCCAGGTGCGGCCCTCCCACCGCCCCATGTCCTGCTCGCGCAGGCCGGGGACGAGCTCGACCTCGCGGCCGAACTGCCCGGCGAGGTAGGTACAACGCGACAAGTCGGAGCTGATCACCCGGTCGGGGGGGCCGTGGCGTTCGAGGAAACGTCGCGCCACCGTGGCCGACTGCTCGCGCCCGCGCGCGCTCAGCGGCACGTCGGCCTGCCCCCGGCAGATGCGCAGCGGGCCGGTTTCCACCTCGCCATGGCGGAACAGGTGTACC
>VGRQ01000521.1 GCA_016875315.1 Deltaproteobacteria bacterium
AGGTCGTGCAGGCCTCGGGCGCCGATACGACGGCATGGACCACCGGCACCGCGCCGCCGGGCACGCTCGCCGAGGGCATCATCGTCCAGTGGGAGACCGAGGTGACGGCGGGCAACTCGGGCGACGCCTTCCTGCAGGTCCGCATCGGCGACGCCACCCCCGCCGCCTACGAGGTCCGGGTCACCGTGACCCCGACCGCCATCGTGCTCCGAGACATGGTCGCGGGCGCCGACGTCGCCTCGGTGACCACGCCGGCGGGCACGTCGGGCGTCATCATCCGCGTGGCGTTGCTCCGCGAGGGCGGCGGCGCTCCCGGGAACGACGGCCGGGTGAAGGCCTGGTACACCACCGAGCTCACCGGCGGCGACCGGGAGTGGATCCAGATCGGCAGCTCGTCGACCCTCTCGGTCAGCGGCGGCGCGACCACGGCCCGCGTGCAGTGGGGTGTCCTCGCGGGCGCCTCCACCTGCCGGTTCAAGCAGGCCCACTACGTGTCGGACGACTACACCGGCGACCAGCTCGTCGACCAGGTCAACCCCCACGACCTCCCCGGCCGCAACTTCGCCGCCTCGCCCTCGTGGGTCGACGGCGGCCTGCTCCTCCGGGCCAAGGACGGGCCAGCCTACCGGAACGACGAGTGGCTCGTGTCCACGGCCTACGACTGGGGCGTCGAGCACGTCAACGCCGGCGTGAGCCCATCGCCGCGCCGGGGCTGGCGCTCGACGACCGACGACAGCGACGTCGAGATCGCGTGGGAGGTGACGGCGACGAACGCGCAGGCCGCGCCATTCCTGGGCGAGTGCGTCGGCGTCTACCTCGGCGGCATCAACTTCCGCGACTGGTCCCTGATGGGCCGGAACGCGGCGGGCAGCTGGGTAACCATTCTCACCGGGAGCTCCGCGCAGGGCCAGACGGGCCTGAGCTTCCTCCGGCAGGGAGACGTGGTGCTGCCGGACGCCACCGTCGCCACCAGCGCGGAGGACTACTTCCCCTTCAACATCCTCGAGGGCAGCTACTTCAAGTACAAGGTGCAGCAGGGCGAGGCCGGTCTCGTCGACGTCGTGCGGCGGATCCGGGGGAACAGCGAGGGCGCGTGGCAGGGCAGCGCCGGCGCGACCAAGCGCGTGTCCATCCTCCTCGAGGACACCACCTCGAGCGACCAGACGAGCTCCAACGCGGGCGAGATCTGGAGCAAGGAGGCCTTCGCCTGCCGGTCGGACGCGACCCGCTACACGGCCTACAAGTTGAAGATCCCCGCCCAGGTCACCTGCGAGGGGTACTTCATCGTCGGCGTCGCGGTGATCGGCCACTGCGCGCTGCTCGCCCGCCAGTACTCGTGGGGCCGCGCCCAGGCGATGTCGCCCAACACCGAGCTGGTGACGGGGCGCGCCGGTAGCCGCCGGGCCCGGGCGCTCGGCACCCCGAGGCGCAGCGTGGAGATGGCATGGATGGAGGGCGTCGACGTGGCGCCCACCGGCGGGACGGCGCCCGCGCCGCCCTACGTGAAGTCCGCCATCGGCGGGTCGCCCGCCGCCACCCCCGCCGACACGCCGCTGCTCGTGGCTGGCCTGGTCGACCGCCTGCGCGGCAGTCGCGACCCCGTCGTGTACCTGCCGTCGCTGCCGCGCGCGGCGGCGACCAACGTCGAGGTCCAGCTCGTGAGCCGCCAGGCGATGCTCTACGGGCGCGTGGTCTCCGAGTCCGTGTCCCTCGAGACGGTCATCGGCGACGAGCTCGCGGGCGGGGGCGAGGGCGAGGTGCTGCGACTGGCCGGGCTCGTGATCGAGGAGGAGCTCTGATGCCGAGCTCGCGCCTCGACCGCGCCGCGCTCCTCGGCCGCGAGGTGCACTGGCTGCTCGAGCTCTCCTGGGCGGGGCAGGCGATCCGCCTGTCCACGGAGGACCTCGTGGTGCCGAGCGACGACGGCGACCTGGCCTACGCCGGTGGCCTCGACGAGCTCCGGCTGGCGGAGGCACTCGACTTCCTGTCGCAGTCAGCCGACCCAGCCTCGCTGGCGGTCGAGGCCGTCCTGCCGGTGGACGTCCCCTCGCTGGTCGCCCAGGGGCATGACCTCGCCGCCGCTACGGCCGAGCTCTCGCGGGTCGCGGGGGGCGACAGCTACGAGTCGCGCCTGGTCGTGCTGCACGGGCGGGTGGCCGACCCCGAGTGGGGGGCCCGCGACGAGCCCGTGGCGTTCTCCATCGAGGAGCCGCCCTTCGAGGACCGGTCGAGCTTCCCGCCCTCGCGCGCGCAGGTCGACAACGCCACCTGGGACGGCGGGGGGATCTCCGATGCCGATCGCGGGCGCCCCTACCCATGGGTCATCGGGCAGCCGGGGCTCGACTACTGCACCGGCTCCCAGGGGACGTGGTGCGACAAGCGCACGTACTGGCACCGCCTGGTGGTCGCGGGCCACCCCATCACCGCCACGCAGGTGACCATCAACCAGGACAACGACGTCGGCGGCGAGGTGGTGAACGTGCGCAGGCAGGCCGACGCCCTCGGCCAGGTCGTCACCGTCGTCGACTTCCACGAGGACCTGTACGACTCCGGCCAGGCCAACGACCTCGGCGCGGACTACCAGCCTGCCGTCGCCGACGACGTCGCCGTCTTCGTCCAGTTCGACCAGGGCGGCGGCGGGCTCGCGGGTCCCTCGGGCGACCTGATGCGCGGCGCGGGGGAGGTCCTCCTCTGGGCGCTCGAGCAGACCACGCTGCGGATTGACCGTGGCCGGGCGATGGCGGCCGCGCCGCTGCTCGACCAGTTCAAGCTGGACTTCGTCATCGACGAGCGAGTGAGGATGTGGGACTGGATCGCCGCCAACCTCCTGCCCGTCCTCCCGGTGTCGATGGTGACCGGGCCGCTCGGCGTCTACCCGCTGGTCTGGCGGTACTGGGCGACCGCCTCCGATGCCGTCGCCCACCTCGACACGGCGACCGACGCCCACCTCGAGCGCGCCTCGCGCGTCCGCGCCGACAGCAGCGACATCCGCAACCGGCTCGAGCTCCGCTACGGCCTCTCGATCCGCACGGGCGAGTTTCAGCGCGTCGCCCGGCTCTCCCACCACGAGGACGAGAAGGCCGCCGTCGACCTGCGTGGCTTCGGCGCGGCCCGGGTGCGGCTGACCGCGACCCGGGCGGGGAGCTGGGGCGCCGGGATCGCGGTGACGACGACGGCGGGCGGGTCGCTCGTCGTCACCGAGAACACCGCCGCGCGCACCATCCAGGTGCAGTTCGTCGCGGGCGGGTCGACCACGGAGGCCATCGTGACGGCCATCAACGCGGCGGCCACGATGGTGACCGCCCTCCACATGCAGGGCTTCAACACGACGTGGAGCGCGGACGAGGCCGGGCAGGACCTGGCCACCGCGCTGCGGCGCTCCGACGGCGCCGCGGGCTCGCCCTACTGCGACGTCTCCCAGCGGCGCCTCGCCCGGGCGCCCGGCGACCGGGCCTACTTCGACTGGTCGGGCGACAGCCTCGTGGTCTACGACCGCTCCACCGCGCAGCTGGTCCTCTCCTGGATGGCCCGGGCCCACGCGTTGCCCCGGCGCCGGGTGCAATACCAGGCCTCCACCGAGTGGCTCTGGCTCGAGCGGGGCGACGTCGTCAAGATCACCGACGCCGAGCTCCACCTCGACGCCCAGCTCGCCCTCGTGGAGGAGGTGCAGGCCGACGGCTCGGACACCATCGGCCTCGGCCTGCTCCTCCTCGAGCAGCTCGACCGCGACAATCTGGAGGTGCCCTGATGGCCGCCAAGCGCAAGCCGCTGACCCACGCGTCGAGCCACCTCAAGG
>VGRQ01000522.1 GCA_016875315.1 Deltaproteobacteria bacterium
TGGGGGCGGCCGTGGGCGCCGACCGGGTGGAGCTCGACGCGCTGGTGGCCTACCGTCCCGAGCAGGTGGCATTGGAACTCGGCACGGCAGAGCGCGCGCGGCTCCCCGGGCGCGTTGCGGAGGGGCTCGACGCCGCGCGGGAGGTGGGCGTGGCGACGAACTACGCGCGCTTCGCCGACGTGACGGTCACCGAGCGCGGCCAGCACGCCCCGGCCGCCGGGCCCGGCGAGGGGTTCCGCGCCGCCCCCTGCCTCAAGCCCTTCCACCACCTCGCCATCACCGCCGACGGGCACCTCTCGCCCTGCTGCGTGCTCGCCGGGGAGGGCGAGTCGCTGCGCCACCAGCCGGTGGCCGAGGCCTGGGCGGCGAGCCCCTACCTGTCGCGACTAAGGGCAGGGATGCTTCGCGGCGTCGCCACCGGGCGCTGCGCGGAGTGCAGCGAGAACATCCTGGTGCACGAGCGAGCGATCCGGGCGAGGATCCCGGCGTGAACGTCAACCTCGAGCTCACCGACCACTGCAACATCGCCTGTCGCATGTGCAGCCAGTCGCTGCGCGACGAGGCCCACGGCGCCCCCCACCGCTTCATGGACTTCGACACGTGGCGCCGCGCGCTCGATGGCCTGCGCGGCCTGCGCGACGTGACCCTCTGCCCCCACTGGCTGGGCGAGCCCACGCTCCACCCCGAGTTCGACCGCTTCGTGCGCCACGCCTTCGAGCACAACGCGAACAACGTCCTGTTTCGCCACTTCAAGGTCCACACCAACGCGGTGTTGTTGCCGCCGGAGCGCGTGGAGACCCTGCTCGACGTGGCGTCGGCCCACGGGCTCTTGCCCGATACCTTCCTCGCGGTACACTTCTCCATCGACGCCTTCGCTCGCGACACGTACACGCTGGTGAAGGGCGCCGACCGGCGGGAGGTGGTGTTCCGCAACCTGGAGCGCTTCCTGTCGCGACGTGCCGAGCGAGGGCTCCGCCGTCCCGTGGTACACGTCGCCTACGTGGTGCAGGACGGGAACACCGGCGAGGTCGCCGCCTTCGTCGAGCACTGGCGTCCTCGCCTCGCGCGCCCGGTGCTCACCGCCGACTGGCCGCCGATGGACCGCGACGCCGTGTACCTCCGCCGCTGGAACACCGGCGACCAGGCCCGCGCCGACGCGATCCACGCCGAGGCCTGCCGCGCCGTGGGCCTCGCGCCCGTGTCGCGACCGGAGGGCGCATTCTGACGCTCCTGCTCGGCTGCATGGGCACCTTGCAGACCCCCGACGGTCCCGAGCGGATCAGGGGGGCGCTGGTGATCGACGACCCCTACCAGGCGGGCGAGGGCTCGCTCGTCGTGGTCACGAACAGTCCACTAGTTTGCGACGTGGATGTGGAGGACGATCCCGCGACCGTCCGCGACGAGGAGGCCGAGGCTCGGGCCTGGTGGGCAGACAGCCTCGACGCTGCCGCGAAGCGCGAGGGCGCGGTGCTCGTGGCCTTCTTCCTGGGCTCTCTCGATGGCGAGCAGGAACTCGGCCTGGGTGGCAACGGCTGGGCGGCCTACCGGGTCCTGGAGTCAGGCTGGGACGACGGGGAGAGGGTGGTCTACGCCGATGAGCTCGTGCAGCGAGGCGTGGGCACCGCGACGGCCAGCCCGCGTGGCGATGCCTACGACGTCGAGTTCGAGGTGCAGGGCTACTCGGCGAGCTTCGCCGCCGCCCCCTGCGACGAGCCCGCGCTCACCGGGGCGATCGCGGAGTTGTACGCGTCGTTCTAGGTCTCGTATTGGAGCATGGGCCCCAGCGGGACGGATCAGCCCGGGGTGGCGGCGGCGGTGTTGGTGGCCGGGGAAGCGGGCAGCGCTGCGGCGGTGTCGCCGCTCGTGCCCCTCCACCGCTTGCGGGGGAGGGTGGCCGAAGGCCGGGAGGGGGCCGAAGGCCGGGAGGGAGCCGAAGGCCGGGAGGGGGCCGACGGAAGGAGACTGTTCAAGGCCAGTAGGCGTCGTCGTCCCAGGGGATTTCCCAGCCGGGGATGACACGGACGTGGGCGCGGTCGTCCATCCAGTCCTCGCGGGCGCCGAAGACGAGGTCCTCGGCGCCGTCGCCGGTGACGTCGCCGCAGTCGGCGCCGTAGGCGCGCTCGAAGACGAGCATCCGGTCGGGGAAGGCGGAGTGGCGCGGCGGGAGGGTGGCGGGGGGCTCGAAGAGGGCCCAGGTCGTGCCGCTCTGGTAGAGAACTTGCTCGGTGCCGCCGAGGGTGCAGGTGTGCGCGCCGCTCGTGATGCCGTGTTCCAGCGCCGTGCCGGGCAGATCGAATCCACCAGCGCCATCGGTGACCTGCATCGTACTGGCGGCCAATCCGTGGAAGACGAGGCGCTCGCCCGCGCCCTCGGTGTCGTCGCCCCGTGGCACGACAACTGCCTCTGGATCCGCGAGGCCGTCGCCATCCCAGTCTCGAACCCCTGCCCACGAGCTGGCGTTGTAGTCCGCATCCACGACCGTGGCGAAGGCGACGTCGATCGGGCGTTCGAGATCGACGGCGGCGGAGAGGTCGGTGCCGTCGATCCATCCCACGCAGGTGATGGTGCTCCCGCCGCACTTCTCCGCGCCGCCGAGGTCGTCGATGGCCATGTCGTCGGCACCGTCGCCGGTGACGTCGCCGAGCGCGTCGAGGTCGAAGATGTGGTTGCCTCCCAGCGTCAGGCGCTCGTCGCCAAGTGTTCCCCCCCAGTACACCACGAGGCCGCCGTCCTCCTCGGGCTCGGTGTCGTCCCAGGCGGCCAGCGCCAGGTCGCCGAGGCCGTCGCCGTTCCAGTCCCCGGTGATCGCGCCGCAGCTCCAGCAGTCCTCCCACTCCATGTCGGGCGAGGCGCTCCACTGGTAGTCCGACTCGTAGCTCTCGACCCAGGTGCCATCGGTGGGGATGGGCCCTCGGAAGAGCAGCGTGCTGTAGCCGTACACCCCCCCGGGCACGTGCCCCACGTCGTTGTAGCCGTCGCCGTCCACGTCGCCGAAGTCGAGGCGGTGGTCGATGAGGTCGCTGTACTCGTAGAAGGCGGCCACGTTGTTGTCGCCGGGGAAGTAGCCGGGGTTCACCGGGATCTCGGTGGCCGTCCAGTACATCAGCCCGTACGGCTCGCGCTCCCAGTAGGAGCCGTCCATCACGTCGTCCACGCCGTCGCCGGTCACGTCGCGCACGATACTCGCGGCGCCCAGGGGCGACCCGGCGAGGAGCACCCCCATCCCGGCGATGGACTGCGTCGCGCCGCAGTCGGCGCCGAGCCAGCCGTCGCCGTCGCAGGACTGGTCGGCGTCGTCGCAGAGCTCCGGGGCGCCGGGGAACACCTGGGCGTTGTTGTCGTCGCAGTCGTCGCCGGCGGCCGCCTCGTCGATGAAGCCGTCGTCGTCGATGTCCCGGTCGATCACCGGGCCGGTGTCGCCAGTTTCAGCGGTGTCGCCGCCGCTGTCACTCGCCGAGTCCGCGCTTGCCGAGTCCAGCGGGCGCGTCACCCAGGCCGAGGGGGTGTCGCCCGGTGGCGCGGCGCTGTCGCTGGCGGAGTTACCGGCGCAGGCGAGCAGCAGCGCGGGCAGGAAGCGGGGAACCACGGTGCGACACCATGACGGGAGGCGCTCCCGACCTCGCGGGGCATCCGCCCGGGTGGCACCACCCGGAGCCACGCCCGGCCGGCGCCTAGCCGGGGAGGCTGGACGCGGTGTCGGTGGCGGGGGAAGCGGGCAGCGCGGTGGCGGTGTCGCCGCTCGTGCCCCTCCACCGCTTGCGGGGGAGGGTGGCCGAAGGCCGGGAGGGGGCCGAC
>VGRQ01000523.1 GCA_016875315.1 Deltaproteobacteria bacterium
GGGTGCAACGCGCCTTCCGGCGGGGCGCGCTGCTGGTGTTCGACGGCCTCGACGAGCTGCCGCGCCCGCGGCGACGGGAGTTCTTCGAGTGGGTGGAGGAGCTCGGCCGCGACGTCGGTGGCGACCTCCGGGTGGTGGTCACCGCCCGCCCGGGCGCGGCCTGCCGGCCGCGGGGCGACCTGCTCGCCTCGGCGCGCGGCTACCAGCCGGCGACCTTGCTGCCGCTCGGCGCCCAGGCCCGCGTGGCGCTCGTCCGCCGGTGGTGGTCGGCCTCGCGCGGCGGCCCGGGCCTCGACGACCTGGTGGCCGCGGTGGAGGGCGACGAGGGGCTCGGCACGCTGGTGTCGAACCCGCTGCTCGCCACGCTGGTGGCGGCGGGGCACCGCGCTGGGGGCGACCTTCCCCGTCACCGCGCCGCGGCCTGCGTTTCCGCCGCCCGAGCCCTGCTGCGTCGCGACGATGCCGTCGCGCTCGGGGTGGATGTCGACGACCGGCTGCTCCTGGTGCAGCGCGTGGCCTGGTGGTTCTCGAGCAACGGCCATCGCGTGGCCGAGAGCGGCGAGTTCGACGAGGCCGTGCGCGACCTCGGCACGGGCACGGCGGCGGCGCTGCGGCAGGCGCTCGTGGAGCAGAGCGGCCTCTTCCGCCAGTCGCCCGAGGGCATCAGCTTCACGCACTCCCTGGTGCGCGACGCGCTCGCGGCGCGGCAGGCGCTCGCGACCGCGAGTTATGGCCTGCTCGCGGATCATGCCCACGACGAGGGATGGAAGGAGCTGGTGGCGGCCGCGCTGGAGCTGGCGCAGGGCGAGTCGCGCGCCCGGCTCGTGTCGCGACTGCGCAGCGTGGCCGAGCGGCGCTCGGAGCGACGGGGGCGGATCGAGGCGCTGCTGGTCGGCGCTGGCGTGGGGTAGCGCGGGGCTGGGGCTCGCGGGGTGCGGGCCGATCATCGTCGCGTGGCCGCCGCCGCAGCCGTTGCCGACGGCGGTGGGCCCGGTGGAGGATGGCGAGATCGAGGCGGGTCTCGGCCTCATCGCCAGCCCGGCGGCCGTGTCGGGCGGCCTCCCCGCCGCGTACCTCGGCGCGAGCTTCTGGCCGGGTGGCGAGATCGGCCTCGCGGCGACATCGTTCCTGCTCGGCCCGGGCGGGGACTTGCGCGCCGGTCAACGGCTCTGGGCGGGCGAGCGCCTGCGCGTGGACGTCCTCGGCGGGGTGGGCGTCGCGTGGTCGGAAGCCGACGGGCAGTTCTACACCCGCGCCGCCTACGATGCCGATGGCGACGGTGTCCAGGACGTCGCCGTCAGCCCGGTCACCCGGCACTACAGCTACCTGTCCTTCGCGCCGTCCGCCGGTGCCCGGCTGAGCTGGACACCGTCGCGGCACTGGGTGGTGCCCGTGTCGACTCGCGTCGCTCACGCCTTCATCGTTCCGGTGTCGGGACTCGGCGAAGAGGCGCAGCGAGAGATCACCTGGGTCGACCTCGACGTTGCCGGGGTGCTCCGCACCGAGCGGCACCTGGAGTTGGGCCTCGGCCTGGGCGGACTTTGCGCCTTCGAGGGCGACCGTGTCATGCCCCTCCCCCGGGCGGGCCTCTCCGTGGGATTTCGCTGGTAACTACTGCTTCTTGATCTTCCGCTTGTAGTCAAACCCAACCCAGAGATCCTCGCCCAGCACCAGCGTCTTCTCGAAGTAGTACGCGTTGCCCGAGAGCGGGATCTGGACCTCCACCGGTTCCACGCCCTGGCCGAGCACGCCGCTGTCGCCCTGCTGCTGGGTTTCCATGCGCACCGCGTTCGAGGCCGCCTGGGTCACGATCGCCTCGGCCGGCAACACCGGCGCGGCGCTGAACCACTGCACGCGGCGCACCGTGCCCTCCGAGGTCTTCGGCACCACGGTGGTGCTGTAGGGCACGTAGATCGTCCACTGCAAGACGCTGGATGGCGCGTCGACCTTGGGCAAGTCGGCGCGGAGCTCGCCGCGACCCTCGGCCAGCTCGCCCCCGTTCTCCACGTACACCAGGTCGACGAGGAAGGCGCTGAGCGCGCCGCCTGAGGCGTCGGACCGGACCAGCGGCACCAGCACCCCGCCCTCCGCCTTGGCCACCTTCACCGCGCGCCCGGCCACAGACGCCGACCACACCTCGGCGCCCTGGGGGATCGACACGCGGAGGAACTGCTTGCGATTGTTGCGGACGGCGTACCGGACGCGGGTCATGCGGCGCCCGTCCTCGGTGACCAGCGTCTCGGCGCTGGCGGTGTCGACGAGGGTCACGAGCATGTCGAGGTCGGGGTGTTGCTTGACTTCGAGGGGGATTTTCACCTCGCCGCCGCGGGCGCGGTAGGCGAGGAGCACCGGGTAGTCCGTCTGTCCCACGAGCGCGGCCGGCAGCTCGCGCACGTCGATGGGCACCGCGCCGCTGGCTTGCTTGGCGACGATCTCCACCGCGCTGCGCGCGTCGACGCCCACGTAGTCCGTCTCGCGGGTGACACCGGACAAGCGCGGCAGCGGCACGTCGATCCCGCTCTGCAAGGCGCGCTCGTACTCGATGCCGAGGCGGTAGAGTCCCTCGGCGCCGTAGTTGAGCTCCACGTCGATGGTGCCGTCCTTGCCCTGGGTCCAGTTGCGGATGCCGTTGCCCTTGACGTCGAGCACCGTCACGTCGGTGGGCATCTGGACCTTGAACTTGTCGACCTTGGCGTGGAGCACGGTGTAGTCGATGTCGGAGCGCATCGCGAGCACGCCCTCGCTCACGCCCACCAGCGTGCGCGCCTCGGCGTACACGCGCGCCTCGCGCTGCGCCGCCGCCACCTGCTCGGTGAGCTCCCGGTGCCAGCTCACCGTGAGGCTGTTCATCGAGGGCACGTAGGCCTCCAGCCGGCGCTCGTTGCCCACGGTGGTGACATTCGTGCCCTGGGCGCCCGGCACCTCGAAGTCCAGCGCCTCGGCGCTCTCCACCGCCACCCCCACCACGGTGGCGCCGGCCTGCGGGAGCGGGATGGTGAAGCCGGTCTCGCCGTCGGCGGCGAAGAGCTTCACCGCGAACTCGAGCTCCGCGTCGAAGCTACCCGGCTTGTCGGAGATCATCGTGTAGTAGCCGTCCTTCACGAACAGATTCGCGTCTTTGCCCCCGATCTTCGCGGAGCGCAGCGCGGTGGAGGCGCCGACCAGCGGCACCGTGGTCCAGCCCTCCTTCTTGTGGACGGTGCCCTTGAGTTGGAGCTTGACCACCGCGTAGGCGTCGTCGTCCTTGCCCACCACGCGGCCGGCAAACACGGCGCGGTCGAGCGTCCAGTCGCGCGGGGCCACGATCTTCGGCTGCTGGTCGAGCACCATCTTCCGGTAGAGCGCCTCGAAGTCGTTCCACGGCAGGGTGATCTCGCCGTTGGGGGAGTTGAGCGGGGCCGCGAGGGCCATCGACACGAGCAGGACGAGGGACATCATAGGTTCTCTCCGGGAAGTTCTTTGTACTTGACAGTGAAGGTGGGGAAAGCGCCACTCGGGAGCAGCGCGCTACTGTAGGTGATGGCGGGGCTGTCGAGGCTCATCGCCAGGGCCATGGGCGACGGGCTGGCCTCGAGCGCCTTGCGACGCTCGGGCCCCCGGGTGACGATAGGGAGCAGCGCGGGTTCGGCCGGAAGGGCTTCCTCGGCGGCCGCGGGCTCGGGCTCTCCCACGATGAGGGCCTCGGCGAAACGCAGGGACTGCTTCTCGGGCGCGGGGCTCGGCGCTTGCACCGGGGGTGGCGCCGGCGGCGGGGGCGCGACTGCGGCCGGGGTGGACGGGGCGGCGCGAT
>VGRQ01000524.1 GCA_016875315.1 Deltaproteobacteria bacterium
CGCGAGAGGCGGCTCCACCGCCACCTCGGCACGCGCCGCCGGGAGCGAGAGGCCGAAGGGCGGCAGCGGATCCTCGCCGAGCGCGGGCACGGCGAGCACCGCCTCGTCGGGGAGCCGGTCGCGCGCGTAGCCGAGCCAGAGCTTGTCCTGTGGCAGGAGCACCACCTCGGCCGGGACGGGGAAGCGCTCGCCTTGCACGTTCGGCAGGAACTCCATGATCGTCGACCACACCGGCAGTGCCGTCTTGCCGCCGGTCTCCTTGTCGCCGATGCTCGACTGGCCGTCGGTGCCCACCCACACTGCCACGGTGTAGCGAGGCGAGAAGCCCACGAACCAGGCATCGACGAAGTTCGACGTCGTCCCCGTCTTGCCCCCGAAGTCCATGCCCTCGCGCTGGCCCTTCTTCGCGGTGCCCGCGTAGAAGACGTTTCGCATCATGTCGATGACCACGTAGGCGTCGGCCGGGTCCATCACCCGCTCGCCGAGCCCGCCCGGCAGCGTGCGTGGCTCGCCCGCCAGCGTCGTGACGCCGCCCTCCCGGGCCAGCTCGCTGCCGGTGCGGTCGAGCACCCGGGTGATCCAGGTGGGATCGATGCGCACGCCGCCCCGTGCGATGGAGCTGTAGGCCACGGCGAGGTCCATCGGGGTCACCTCGCTGCTGCCGAGCGACACGGTGAGGTCGCTGCGCAGGGGCGACTTCATGCCCAGGGCCCGCGCCAGCGACACCACGCGGTCGATGCCCACCTCGTGGCCGAGGCGGACCGCCACGGTGTTGAGAGACAGGGCCATCGCGGTGCGTAGCGGGATGGCGCCGTGGTACTTGCCATCGTAGTTTTTCGGGGCCCAGGGCAGCCCGTTGGTGCCGGGGACGGAAAACGGCGCGTCGACCACGATGTCGGTCTGGCGCTTGCCCGCGACGATCGCGCTCGCGTAGACCACGGGCTTGAAGCTCGACCCCGGCTGCCGCCGGGCCTGCGTGGCGCGGATGAAACCCTCCAGCCCCACGTCGAAGCCGCCCGCCAGCGCGATGACGTGTCCCGTGCGGTTCTCGATCACGACGGCCGCCGACTCCGCCCAGGGGCGCGCGCGGCGATGCACGGTGGCGAGCCCGTCGGCGGCCGGCGGCTCGTCGCCGGCCGGCAGGCACACCTCGAGCACGTCGCCCCGCCGGAGCACCTGCCGCAGCGGGCGGGGCGCGCTGGCGGCGGCGCTGTCCTTGTCGGCCTGCCCCACCCGGGCACGGCGCACCTTGGTGTCGAGATCGACGGCGGCGAGGCGATAGCGGAACGGCCCCGCCGACACCGCGCCCTCGGCGTCGTCGGCGAGCGCGGCGAAACACTCTCCCGCGGCGGGGGTACGGAAGCTCCCCTTGTCGTGGTCGATCTGGAGCTTGTCGCCGCGCGCGAGCCAGGACTCCCGTGCGCTGTCGTGTACGTTGCGGGTGGGTCCGCGCGCGCCCTGTCGCGACTCGAGCGCCTTGAGACCCTCGCGCACCGCGTCTTCCACCACCCGCTGCAGCTCGGGCTCGTAGGGGGTGTGAACCTGCATGCCCTCGAGGAAGGGCATGTCGTCGCCGAACAGGCGACGCACCTCGCGGCGCACCTCGGTGAGGTAGGCCGCGCCGGTCTCGCGGTCGCTCGATGCACGAGGGACGACCACCGGGTCGGCGAGGTGGCCGCTGGCCTCCACCGCCGTGAGGAAACCCTGGCCCACCATCAGCTTCAGGACGATCTCTCGTCGCGACGCGGCCAGCTCCGGGTTGTGGCGCGGCGAGTATTTCGAGGGCGCGGGCACCAGGCCCGCGAGCAGCGCCGCCTGCCCCGCGTCGATCTCCCGGGCCGACACGCCGAAGTAGTCCTGCGAGGCGGCTTCCACGCCGTAGTTGCCGTTGCCGAGCGCGATGTAGTTCACGTAGAGCTCGATGAGCTCCATCTTGCTGAGCTCGCGCTCCAGCCGGTACGCGAGCACCGCCTCGCGCAGCTTGCGACGGTAACTTCGCTCCTTGCCCACGAGCAGGTTCTTCACGAGCTGCTGGGTGATGGTGGAGCCCCCCTGGCTGGTCTTCCCGCCCTGGAGGTTCACCAGGAGCGCGCGGGCGATGCCGAGGGGGTCGACGCCCTGGTGATCGAAGAAACGCCGGTCTTCGCTCGCGATGAACGCCTGCCATGCGTAATCGGGCATCTCGGCGAGCGGAACCCACACCCGTCGCTCCAGGTAGAACTGGTCGACGCGCGCGCTGCGGGCGTCGAACACCTGCACCGAGCACGGGATACGAAACTCGGTGTCGCGACCTAGCGACTCGGGCAGCGTGGAGAGGATCTCGGTGTCGAACCAGCGCCAGGCGAAGACCCCGCCCACCGATCCCACCACGAGGCCCGTCACGCCAAGCCGCAACGCCCAGCGCGCGCCGAAACGCAGGGCAGAGCCCACGCGCTGGCGCCACGTCACCGGGGGCGGGCTCGTCTGGCTCATGGGCTGCGCGGCCGACACACCTAACGAGGCCGCCCCGGGCAAGATGGAGAAGGGGCCGGTGGTGGCCACCGAGGTGCGCCTGCCAGTGATGACCGTGGCCCGCTCCTTCCCCCGCGATGCCGAGTTCCGCGGACTGGTGACGATGGCGGTCGAGCTCGGGCTCGCCGACATGCCCGGCGTCGTCGCCGTCATCCCGGGCGACAGCGCGCCGCCGACTTTCTTACTGTCGCGACCCATCCCTCGACGGCAGGTCGACGCGCGCCTACTCGCAAGCGGCGACGAGAAGGCGCTGGAGCTGGAGCTGGAGCTCTGCGTGCCGGGCGGGAGCTGCGCGAGCACGCTGGCCACCTGCACCCGCGAGGCCCCCTGGGCCGCGATCGGCGAGATCCTCGACGGTGCCGCGGCCACCCTCGGCGTGGACGTGAGCGCGACCACGCGCGCGGCGTGGGCCGTCCCCGGCTCCAAGGACGCCTACGCCGAGATGATGACCGGGCGCGCCGCCGCGCAACTCTACGGCCTGCTGCCACCCTCGCTGTCGCCCGGCGACCGCAAGGACGACCCGGTCACGCGCGCCGTGTTCCTCGACCCGGGACAGCCGCTGGCCCAGTGGACCCGCGCGCGCTGGGAGATGGCCACCACCGTCGACGGCGGCAAGGCGCCCGAGGCGCTGGCGAAGGCGCAACTGCTCCGCCCCACCTCGCCGCTGCTCCTCGCCGACCAGGCCACCCTCGCCGGCCTCACGGCGCACGCCGCCGAGGCGCTCCTGGCCTGGGAGACCCTCGCCGCGCTCGGCGACGACCCGCGCTGGGTCGAGCCCCTCGCCCGCGCCTACCTCGCCGTCGACCGGCCGAGAGAGGCCCTCGCCGCGCTCGACCGCCTCCCGGCCGAGTCACGCTGGGACGCGGGCGTGGTGGAGCTGCGCGTGGCAGCCACCGAGGCCACCGGGGCCACCGAGCTCGACCCGCTGCTGGCCCGCTGGCAAGACGTCGCCGCCACCAACCCCGAGCCCGTGCGGCGCCGCGTGGCCGCTCGCGTGCGCGACGCGAACTACGCCGACGCCCACGCGCTCCTCGGCGCCCTGCGCGCGCGGGAGCCAGGCCCGCGGACCGACGCCCTCGAGGTGGCCTTGCTGTTGTCGCTCGGCCGACTCGACGAGGCCGCCAACCTCGCCCCGGCCGACGTCGCCACGCGCATCCGCGCGCGCGCCGGCGCCGAGCGCAGCCCCGGCGCCGTCCCCGCCGAGCTGGCCGACGACGACCCCGCCCGGGTGGAGGCCGAGGGCGAGGCGGCGCTGGCCACGGGCAACCACGGCGCCGCC
>VGRQ01000525.1 GCA_016875315.1 Deltaproteobacteria bacterium
GCCGGCGCTGTCCGCGATGGCGCTCGGCGCGGTGGTGCTGGTGGTGGCGGTGGCCGCGGGAGGCTACCTGCTCCTCGCCCCGGCCGAGCCCCCGCCGGTGCCGGTGGCGGCGCCCAGTCCCGGCGACTTGCACGTGCTCGAGAAGGAGGCCGCAGAGCTGGGTTGCCCCCGGCGGATCAAGGCTCCGGAGACCATCGAGGAGAAGGCGGCCGCCGATCCCCTGCCGGCCGACTGGCTCAACGACGCGGCGGGCTGGACCCGCGCCACGGCGCCCGACCGCGACCCGGGCGCGCCGATGGTGGTGTACTTCGGCGTGCCCTGGTGCAAGTACGCCAAGGCCTTCGAGCGCGACGTGCTGGCCGACGCCACCGTGCGCGCTGCCCTGCGCGACCACGTGAGGGTGCGGATCAATCCGGAGGCGGGCGACACGGAGTCGCGACTCGCGGATGACTTCGGGGTGAAGGTCTACCCCACCGTGGTACACGTCGACAGCGAGGGGAATCGCCGCAAGATCGCCGTCCTCCGCGACGTGGGTACCGAGGTGATGCTGGGCAAGGCGGAGGACTTCGCGGGGGCGGTGGGGCAGCGGTAGGTGGTGGCCCCCGGTCCGACCGCTGGCCCCCTCCCGGCCTTCGGCCACCCTCCCCCGCAGGCGGGGGAGCGGAACTGGGGAGAAGACCTGCGCACCTGGGCTTCCCACGCCACCCTCCCCCGCTCGCGGGGGAGGGCCGGGGAGGGGGCTATTCGCGGCTGGGGGTTGGCTTTCGGCCACCCTCCCCCGCTCGCGGGGGAGGGCCGGGGAGGGGGCTGGGCGGGGCGACCACTGGCCCCCTCCCGGCCTTCGGCCACCCTCCCCCGCTTGCGGGGGAGGGCCGGGGAGGGGGCTAGTCGCGCCGGCGCGCGAGCATGAGCGCGCCCAGCGCGGGGACCAGCGTGGCGACGGGCGTGGCCGCGTTGCAGCCACAGGCCACGGGATCTTCAGCCTTGCCGGTGTCGCCGGTCGCCGTGTCGTCGCCGGCGTCGTCGCCGGAGTCGGGGATGCCCGTGTCGCCGCCGCCAAGGACCACGATCTCCAGCGGGTCGGCGAAGGCCCACTGGTCGCCGGTCTTCTCGTCGTCGGCGTTGGTCGCGTTCCCCACGGCGCTGATGGTGTAGGTGCCGCCCTCGCTGGGCGCGGTCCACGAGAACGAGAAGCTCGCCTGGCCGCCACTCAGCGCGGAGGGGCCGTCGTGGGTGATCTCCTGGCGGGATTCCCGGGTGGCGTCGCCCGCCTCGAGGCTGCCGCCATCGGCGGCCGCGTTCATGCCGGCGTCCGACATCGACGCGTTCTGCACCAGCAGCGTGATGTTGACCACCGCCGCTGGGTCGACCGAGGTGGCGTCGGCGGTCATGCTCACCGCGGTCTGGCTGGACGCGTCGCCATGGCAGGTGCAACCCTCGACGGTGGCGCCGGTCTTCCCGTCGGCGTTGGCGAGGGCGAACTGAGCGAGGGCGAGGATCACTTCTTCTCCTTGCGACGGCGGGCGGCGGCGGCGGCCATGACGATGAACAGCGGCATGGCCGCGAAACTACCCCAGCAGCCGCCCGGTCGGGAGTGATCGTCCCGGCCGGGGCGAGGGGCGTTGTCGCTGTCGCTGTCGCTGTCGCTGTCGCTGTCGCTGTCGCTGTCGGAATCGGAATCGGTGTCGGTATCGGTATCGGTATCGGTGTCGGTGTCGGTGTCGGTGTCGGTGTCGGTGTCGGAGTCGGTGTCGGAGTCGGTGTCGGTGTCGGTGTCGGAGTCCGTGTCCGTGTCGGCGTCGCCGCTGTCCGCCGTGTCGGGAATGCCCGTGTCGGGAATTGCCGTGTCGACGGTGGCGGTGTCGTCCCACGCCGTGTCGGCGGCGGTGTCGTGCCACCCGGTGTCGTCCCCGGCCGTGTCGGCGGTGTCGGCGGTGTCGCCGCCCTCGGCCACGCAGGCGCTCGACAGGTTGCTCGCGTCGCCGTCGTCGCAATCGCTGCCGTCGGCGGCGTAGCCGCTGGGCTCGGTACACGACACGGCCGACACCAGGGCGTCGCCGAGGCCATCGCCGTCGGCGTCGGCGTACCAGGTGCTGGCATCCACAGCGCTGCCGTCGGTGTCGCCGTCGCAGTCGTCGTCCACGCCGTTGCAGGTTTCCGTGGCGCCGGGATTCACGGTGGCGTCGCCGTCGTCGCACTCCTCGCAGGCCGCGTAGCCGTCGCTGTCGTTGTCGCTGTAGGCCACCGAGCCGTCGCAGTTGTAGTCGATGCCGTCGGTGCAGCTCTCCGCGGCGCCGGGATGGGTGAGATCGTCGGCGTCGTCGCAGTCGCTGGCGCTACTGACATAGCCGCTCGATGCCTCGCAGGCCGACTCGGTGACACTCGCATCGCCGTAGCCGTCGCCGTCGCCGTCGGCGTAGAAGGTGGACGGGTCGATCGGGTCGTTGTCGACGGTGCCGTCGCAGTCGTCGTCGCTGCCATCGCAGGACTCGGCGGCGCCCGGGTAGGCCGTCGCGTCGCGGTCGTCGCAGTCCACGGAGGCGCTGGTGGCCACGTAGCCGGCGGGCTGGTCGCAAGCCACTTGGAGCACGTCCTCGTCGCCGAAGCCGTCGCCATCGGCGTCGCGGTACCAGCCGCTAGCGTCGAGCGGGTCGCTACTGGCGCCGTAGCCGCAGTCCCAGCCGTAGTCGCAGTACTCCGGGGCATAGGGGTAGGCGTCGGCGTCGGTGTCGTCGCAGTCCTCGCCGCCGATGGTGTAGCCGCTGACGGGGGTACACGAGAACACGTAGACGCTGTCGTTGCCGTAGCCGTCGCCGTCGGTGTCCTCGAAATAGGCGTCGGCGTCGGCCGAGTCCGGATCGTCGGTGGTCCCATCGCAGTCGTAATCGATGCTGCCGCAGTACTCGGTGGCGTAGGGGTGGATGTCGGCGTCGCTGTCGTCGCAGTCCTCGCCGCTGCCGTCGTCGCAGGCCTCGTAGCCGTCGCCGTCGCCGTCGTCGCAGCCGTCGTCGACGGTCAGCGTCAGGCTGGTCGCGCTGTTCCAGGCGTCGCCGTTGGAGGCGCCATTGTTGTTGACCGCGTTGCCCACCCCCCGCAGCGTGTAGCTGCCCTCGGTGCTCGGCGCCGTCCACTCGAACTCGAAGCTGACCGTGCTCGAGCTCATCGGCTCGGCGCGCGTGTGGGTGATCTCGCTGCTCATCACCTGGGTGTTCGACCCGGCGCCGAGGGTGCCGCCGGTGGCGCTCACGTCGAGCCCGGCGGCGGTGCGGCTGCTGCTGGTGGTGTTGACGATGAAGTCGACGGAGATGGTGTCGCCCGGTGCCACGGTGGTGGAGGAGGCGCTGAAGCTGGCGCTGGTGCTGGCGCTGGCGCTGGCGCCGTGACACGAGCATCCAGAGGTTGAACGACCTGACTCGCCCGACGAGTCGGCGAGGGCGAGCGGCAAGAGGCCGAGCAGCGTGAGCATGGGGTAAGTTGGCGTATGCAGCCTCCTCCCGCAAGTGGCGGGGGCCACGAAACGCGGGGATGGACTGTTGCGCCTGCGCTACAAGTAGGCGCGCACCCCGGCATACAGCGCGCGCAGCGCCGGGTGGTACCAGGTTCCCGAGGCGTAGAGCAGGAAGAGCACTCGCGACGTGGCGACGGCCCCGACCGCCGTCCCGGCGACGACGAGGCCCATCACCTCGACGGGGCGCAGGCGCAGGGCCTCCCGGGGGCGCCGGGCGACGGCCGGGTCGAATCCCCGCGCGTCGAGCGACTCCGCCAGCGCCCGGGCGCGCCGGAGCGA
>VGRQ01000526.1 GCA_016875315.1 Deltaproteobacteria bacterium
CTGGCCATCGACGAGCAGGGCCCGCGGGCGTGCGAACAGGCTCTTGGGACGGTGGGGCGGCCGCTCGGCCAAGGGAGAGCCTCTAGTCCTGGTCCCAGGCGCGCTCGAGCGGCCCGGTGCCGTCGGTCGCGAACTGGCGAACCTGGCCCAGTCGCGACTCGTCGAGGGCGAGGGTCAGTCCGGTAGCCGACATCTGCGGGTGCAACACCGCCTCCTTGATGAGCGCGTTGACGGCCCGCCGCAGCACCTTCTGGTGCTCGCTGTCGAGGCCCCGGAAGAGGTTGTCGGCCCGCACGAAGTTGGGGCGCACGTGCCCGCGCTGGACCAGCTGGCCCAGGAGCGCCCGCACCAGCGCCTTGTCGGGGTGCTCGTGCGGCGAGGGCGTGGGCGGCCCCTCCCACCAGGTCTCGAGGCCGCCGGCCACGCGGATGCGCTCCACGTTGGCGCTGTCGAGGCGCAGGTCGCTGGGCAAGGAGCCGTCGGCCACGAGGATGCGGACGATCTCGAAGGGGGTGAGCTCCAGCCAGCGCGCCACCTGCTCGATCGTCATGCGCTGGAACAGTTCGAGGCCACTCATGCGCCGTCCTCCTCGCCGAGCATCGTCGGGCGAACCCACAGCCCGTACAGCTCGATCCCCGCCGCGGTCAGCTCCTCGGCCTCCTCGCGCACGGCGCCGATCTCCTCCAGCGCGCGCTCGTTGAGGTCGCCCTGCACGGCGCAGTCGGCGAGCCACACCTGGATGGCGAGGCAGCCGTGAAGGTCGCTGTACTGGATGGGCGCCGAGCCCGCCCCGATGGCCGCGAGCAGTCGCGACACCGCCGCGACCACCCGGTACGCAAACAGCGAGCACAGGTCTTCCTTGCGCTCCGACCAGTCGCGACTCACGGCCGAGGGGACCGGCAGCACCGCCACCAGCGCCTCGGGCGTGCCCGCCGGGGCGTCGACCGCGAAGAGCACGCCCACGCCCACCGGGTCGAGCCCGAGGCTGGGGGGGCCCGCGTTGCTCGCGGCGATCACCGGCTCCAGGCGACGGCGCACCTTGTCGTGATGGTCGAGGATGGCGCGGCGGTAGCTCTGGGGGAGGGCGGCGAGCGAGGCCTCGATCTCGACGAACTTCTCGTACTCCTCCACCGCCGAGGCGATCTCCGGGTCCTGGAGCTGCGCCTGCAGCTCGGCCTCTCGCGCGGCGATGGCCTCGGCGAGCAGCGAGGCGCGTGCCTCGATCACCTGCCGGTCGTTGCCGAGCCCTTGCCGGATGGCCACGCGCTCGCGCCGCTCCGACTCGAGCCCCACCTGGGCGTGCTTCTCGCGCAGCTCGGCGCGCAACGTGGCGAGGGCCACCAGCTGCCGCTGCGCCTCCTCGATATGGCGCCGCGCCGCGTTCTCCTCGCTGTCGACCTCGGCTACCGAGGCGGAGAACTCCGCGTCGGCACGCGCCTTCCACTCGGAGATCTCTTCGAGCTCGGCGATCACCGCCGGGCGTTGGGGATTACCGCTCATTGCTCTCCTAGTTCATTCGCATTCGGCCCAGAGGCCCTGGTTGCCCGCCTGGGCGGCCTCCTGCGCGCTGTAGAGAAGCTCGGCGAGCCGGATGTCATCGAACTCCTCGTACACGCGCGCGTATCCGTAGCGGATCAGGATGTCGTTGACGAGGACCGCGGCATCGGTCGAGTCGGGTTCGCACACGTCGTCGTCTTCCGTGTCCTCGCACTCGTCGACGTCGTCGTACACGTCGCCGAGGATGACGTAAGCGAGGGCGCGACCGTAGGCGTCGGTGCAGGTTCGATCGAAGCTGAGGATCACCCACTGGTCGAGCAAGAGATCGCTGCTGAAGTTGGCCGCCTCGTCGCCGTAGCAGTCGGCCACCTCGGTGCTGTCGTGCGCGATCTCGGGCGCGTCGACCCCGAGCATGCGCACGTCGAGCAGGTAGGCCTCGTCGCCGCTGGGCGCGTCGCTGCTGCTGCTATTCACCTCGCCCGTGTCGCCCCCGCCGTCGTCGCCGCCGAGCTGGTCCTCGCTCCCGTAGGCGTACACGCGCACCGTGTCGCCATCGAGCACCTCCACCACGTAGGCGAGCATATCGGGCGCGCAGTGCGGCCCCTCGGCCACCGGCACGTCGTCGAATGTGTAGCAGGCGGCGAGGAGGGCGATCATGGGCGTCGCGCCACGCGGCGCGCAGAAAGGCTACCATGCGGCGCAGCTACGAGCCCGCCCTGAACCCCACGCCCGCCGCGCCCCGCCCGCTCCGCGACGACTCGCAGGCCACCCCGGCCCCGGTCCTCGCCGCCCGGGGGCTCGGCAAGCGCTACGACATCTACCCCAACGATCGCAGCCGCTTTTTCGAGTTCCTCGGCAGCCGCTCGCACCACCGCGAGCACTGGGCGGTGCGCGGCCTCGACCTCGAGGTGCGGCGTGGCGAGGCGGTGGGCGTGATCGGCAGCAACGGCGCGGGTAAAAGCACGCTGCTTCGCCTCTTGTCGGGCATCACCGAGCCCACCGAGGGGCAGGTGGCGGTCCCGGGGCGGCTCAGCGCCTTGCTCGAGCTCGGCGTGGGCTTCCAGGAGAGCTTTACCGGTCGCGAGAACATCGAGCTCGGCTGCCAGCTGCTCGGCCTCACCCCGGCCGAGGTCGAGGCGCGCATGCCCGACATGATTCGCTTCGCCGAGCTGGGTGCCTTCATCGACGACCCGGTGCGCACCTACTCCACCGGCATGGCGCTCCGCCTCGGCTTCGCCATCGCGGTGCATGCCAGCGCCGACGTGCTGGTGGTCGACGAGGTGCTCGCCGTGGGCGACCAGTCCTTCCAGCGCAAGTGCATCCGCAAGGTGGAGAGCATGCTCGGCGAGGGCTGCGGCCTGGTGCTGGTCTCCCACGACCTTCACGCCATCCGGGCGCTGTGTCGCGACGTGATCTGGCTCGACCAGGGACGGCCCCGCATGCGCGGGCCGGCCCGCGAGGTGGTGGAGGCCTACCTGGACCTCGACCGGGTGCGCGCTGCCCGGGCCCGCGCCGAGGCCGACGCGCCCCGCCCCGCCGCGCAACCGGCGCGGGTGCTGCAACTCCCGCCCTCGAAGGTGACCGAGGACGACGCCACGCTCCAGGCAGCGGTGCTGCGCGCCACCGCCCTGCCCGACGCCGCCGAGCTCTGGACCGAGGCGCCCGGCGATGCGCCCCGCCTCGAAGACGCGGACGGCCTGCGCGTGAGCGGCACCGGCGAGGTGCGCATCCTCAAGGTGCGGACGACCAACGGCGCAGGCGAAGCCATCGAGCGCGTGCGCACGGGCGAGAGCCTCGTGGTGGCCGTCACCTTCCGCACCACCGAGGCGGTGGACGACCCCATCTTCGGCGTGGCCCTGCATCGCAACGACGGCACCTACGTGTATGGCCCCAACACCCGCTTCGACGGCGTGCTCCAGGGCCGCTACCACGGCGTGTACACCTACTTCCTGCACTACCCGAAGATCCAGCTCCTCGGCGGCAAGTACCGCCTCAGCGTGGCGGTGTACGACAAGGGCCACGTGCGCCCGATGGCCTGGCACAACCAGCTCTACGAGATCGAGGTGGCGCAGGACTGCGAGGACCACGGCCTGGTGCAGCTGCCTCACCGCTGGGGCGTGGTCACGCACCACGAGGACCGCGGCCGGTGACGCGCCTCCTCCTCGTCGGAGACCGCTCCGACCGAGGTTTCGCCGCGCTGAGGACTCGCCACTTCGCGGCGGCGCTGGAGGACTTCTCGATCGAGGTGGTCGACTGGCGCGAG
>VGRQ01000527.1 GCA_016875315.1 Deltaproteobacteria bacterium
GGAGCGGGCGCGGCGGGCGCGGCGGGCGCGGCGCCGAGCGGCGCCTTGGTGGCCACGTACTTGGGCCCCTGGGCGGTCACCTCGACCACGACGGCTGGCTTCACCGCGTTGCGGTCCTTGTCGATGGTGATCGAGCCGGTGACACCGGGGAAGTTCTCGATCCGCGCCAGCCGGTCGCGCAGCGCGGTGCGCGCCGCCTTGCGCGTGCCCTCGGTCGCGGGGACGGTGCTGCGATCGGCGAAGGCCTCGGCCATCTTCGGGTCGGCCGCGACCTCTTCCATCGCGAGGTAGAGGATCTTTGCCGCGTCGTAGCCGAGAGCCGCCAGCCCGTCGGGCTTCTTCTTGTAGGCCGCCTCGTACTTCTGGATGAATGCCTGCACGGCGGGGCTCGGATCGTCCACCGAGTAGTGGTTGGTGTAGTAGGCGCCGATGATGGCGTCCTTGCCCTGCTCCACGAGCTTCTCGGAGTCCCAGCCGTCGCCGCCGAGGAAGATCCCGGTGAAGCCGAGCTCGCGCGCCTGCCGCGCGATGAGTCCCACCTCGGTGTAGTAGCCGGTGAGGATCAGCGCCTCGGGCTGTCCCGCGATGATCGAGGTGAGCTGCGCCTTGAAGTCGAAGTCGCCCTCGCTGTAGGCCTCCTCGCCGGTGATGGTGCCGCCGAACCCGGTGAAGTGCTTGGTGAACACCTGGGCAAGGCCCACGGAGTAGTCGTTCTTGACGTCCTTGAGGATGGCTGCCTTGCGGATCTGCTTGTCGTTGTAGGCGAAGTCGGCGATCACCTGGCCCTGGAAGGGGTCGATGAAACACACGCGGAAGATGTGATCGCCTACGAGCGTGACCTTCTCGCTGGTGGACGAGGGCGAGATCATCGGCACCCCGGCCTTCTGCAACAAGGGTGCCGCAGCGAGGCTGCGAGACGACGACACCTCGCCGAGCACCGCCACCGGGTGGTCGGTGCTGAGGATCTTGCTCACCGCCGTGGCGGCCTCCTCGTGCTTGGACTGGTCGTCCTCCACCACCATGCGGATCTTCACGCCCGCGATGCCGCCCTTGGCGTTCTGCTCGGTGGTGGCGATCTCGATGCCTTCCTTGGTGGAGATACCGAAGGTGGCGGCGGTGCCGGTGAGCGAGCCGTACTGGCCGATCACGATCTCCCTGGGGGCCTCGGCGCCCCCGCCACCGCCAGCGCAGGCGGCGAGGAAGGACAGCGCAAGGACGCGCAGCATCGACATGGGGAACTCCGGGGACTCGGGGGCGCGCGATTCTAGCGATCAGGCGCGTCCCGTCAAGGGTAACGGCGGCGAGAAAGGAAAAGCGCCCGCCCCCTCCCACCTGTGCAACCGGGGACGGGCGCTCGGGAAGCCGCTCTAGAAGGGGATCTGCTCGACCTCGGGCGCCGGCGCCTCGAAGGCCTCGGGCTGCCCCGGCGGGCGACCGCTGCCGAACTCGGTGGCGCGCTGGGCCCTGGGCACCGACCAGAGCACGCGATCGACGAGGAGCGAGGTCTCGTGGCGCTGCTGGCCGTCCTTGTCGGTCCACTTGCCCTGGCGGATGCTGCACTCCACCGCGAGGCTGTCGCCCTTCCTGACGTTCTTCGCCACCCGCTCGGCGTAGGGGCCGAACACGGTGAGGCGGTGCCAGTCGGGGTGGTCGACCCAGGTCTCGCCCTCCTTCTTGTGGTTGGGCGTGGCGAGGGTGAGCTTGCAGTAGGGGGTGCCCTTGCTTGCGGAGGTCTTCATCTCCGGGTCCTGGCCCACGCGTCCGATGAGAAAAGCCTTGTTCAATCCAACCATTGTGTACTCCTGGCCGCCCGACGGGGCGCGCCGCCACCGGGCTTGGCACGCGGCGTGCCAGCGAGAAAGGCGCCTTGTCCCGTGCCGGCGGCCCGAGGACCTGACGGACGTCCGTCGTCGGCACGCCGACGCCCGTCGGCGCGCCCGCGTCAAGGGGTCCTCCCGGAAAGTTCCGCCGGGGTAAGTGGAAGCGGTGCGCGGACTGGTGGTCATCGAGGGGCTCATCGGCGTCGGCAAGACCACGCTCTGCCGCATCCTCGAGCGCGAGTGGGACGCGCGGCTGGTGCTCGAGCCCGCCGACGACAACCCCTTTCTCGCCCGCTTCTACGCCGACCCGGAACGATTCGCGTTCCCGGCGCAGATGTTCTACCTCGCCAACCGCTACGCCCAGCAGCTGCAGGCTCGCCAGACCTCGCTGTTCCACCCGCTCACCGTCTGCGACTACCTGATGGCGAAAGATGGGCTTTTCGCCGAGATGACCCTCGGCGGCCACGAGCTGGCGCTCTACCGGCGCTTCGCGAGCCTGCTCGACGAGACGCCGTTGCGCCCCGACTTCGTCGTCTTCCTCGACGCTGACACCGAGATCATCCGCAATCGCATCGCGCGGCGCGGCATCCCGGCCGAGCAGATCATCCCAGCCGCCTACCTCGACGACTTGCGCGCGCGGTACTACCGCCTCTGGGACCAGTGGACGCTCTGCCCCGTCCACGTCGTGCGCACCGACCTCATCGACTACGTCGACGATCCCGCCGCCCGCGCGCGGGTGCTCGCGATGGTCGAGGGCTGGCTCGAGGGCCGTCCCACCGCCGACGCCCCGCCGCCCTACAACGGCGCGCAGCAGGTCGGGCTCTTCGGTCGCGCCGCTACCTAGCTCCGCCGCGATAAGAGGCGCGGCCCGCGAGGAACTATGCCCCGGTTGACGGCGCCCGACATCCTCAAGATGAAGGCCAGCGGCGAGAAGATCGCCATGGTCACCGCCTACGATGTCGCGATGGCGCGCCTGCTCGACAGGGCGGGCGCCGACATGGTGCTCGTGGGCGACTCGCTCGGCATGGTGGTCCAGGGCGAAGAAAACACCCTGCGCGTCACGCTCGACGAGATGGCCTACCACGGCCGCGCGGTGAATCGAGGCCTCGAACGCGCTCACCTCACCATCGACATGCCGTTCATGAGCTACCAGGTCTCGCCCGCCCAGGCCTTGCAGTCAGCGGGCAAGCTCGTGCAGGAGGGCCGCGCCCAGTCCGTGAAGCTCGAGGGAGGCGTGCGCTCGGCCGCCGCCATCCGCGCCTGCGTGGAAGCAGGGATTCCCGTCGTCGGCCACGTGGGACTCACGCCGCAGTCGGTTCACGCGATGGGGGGTTTCAAGGTGCAGGGCCGCGACGAGGCGGCCGCCCAGCGGATTCGCGACGACGCGCTCGCCGTCGAGGAAGCCGGCGCCTTCTGCATCGTCTTCGAGATGATCCCCTCCCCGCTGGCCGCCGAGCTGAGCGCCACCCTCGCCATTCCCACCATCGGCATCGGCGCCGGCGCCGGTTGCGACGGCCAGGTGCTGGTGTGCAACGACCTGCTCGGCATGGACGAGCGCTTCAAGCCGCGCTTCGTGAAGCGTTTCGCCGAGCTCGCCGGGGCCATCGAGGGCGCCGGTCGGGCCTACGTGGCCGAGGTGAAGGGCGGCAGCTTCCCCGGCCCCGAGCACACCTTCGACCCCTCCGGGAAGGTCTACGGCGGCGGGAAGTAGGATAGACCGCGCCGCGCCATGGACATCATCCGCTCGGTGGACACGATGCACGCGCTTGCCCTCGGCTGGCGCGCGCGAGGCAAGAAGGTCGGTTTCGTGCCGACCATGGGCTACCTCCACCGGGGACACACCACTCTCATCGAGCTGATGCGCCAGCGCTGCGAGATCCTGGTGGTCAGCATCTACGTCAACCCGCTCCAGTTCGCGCCCAACGAAGACCTCGCGCGC
>VGRQ01000528.1 GCA_016875315.1 Deltaproteobacteria bacterium
CCGCGTGGTGTCGCCGGCGGCCAGCACCGCCGCGCCCCCGTCGCCCACGTTGCTGAGGCGCAAGGCCGCGGCGTCGCCGAGCCGGAGCTCCAGGGTGCTCCCCTCGGGGAGGACGACCGATGCGCCGAGGCCCTGTCCCCCGCTGGGCCCGAGCAGGGCGGCGTGCGAGTGGACCGCGTAGCCCTCCCCGAGCGACAGCGGTGGCCCGGCGAGGTCGGCGAGCTGGCGTGGGATGGGCGGGGCCTGCCGCCGCCAGCCGGTCGGCACGCCTTCCTGCTGGAAGCGCAGCTGCACCGCCGCCGCGCCGTAGCCGACCGACCACCCCGCCGTCGCGAGAAAGACCATGTCGCCGGGCCGCACGCGCCGATCCTATCGCGCCCCGGTGATATCCTTGCTCGCCGAAACGGAGTCGCCTTGCCTCACCTGCTCGCTACCTGGCTCCTCGCCCTGGCCGCCTGTGCCCCGGATCCCCAGCAGGCGGTCCTCGGCTCCGCGCCGCTCCCCTTTGGCTTCGACGGCGAGACGGCCACCGGTCCCCGGCTGGCGAGTGGCCTCCGCGCCGTCGCCAGCAGCGATGGGCTCGCGATGGTCGACACCGCCGGCACCGCCGTGTTCACCGTGGCGCTCGAGGGCATCGGGCGCGACGGCCGCGCGCGCGTCGTCGACGAGGGGACCTTCCGCATGGGCGCCTGCGCCCCCGGCGTGAGCCCCTGCACGCGGCGCGCCGAGCTGGTGCGCGGCGCGGTGACCGAGTGGTACAGCGCCACGGCCTTCGGCTTCGAGCAGGGCTGGGAGCTCCGCGCGCGGCCGGGCGGCGCGGGCGAGCTGAGCGTACACGTGCGCCTAGACGGCGCCGAGGTGGTGCAGAGCGGCGAGGGCACGGTGGCGGTGGCCGACGTCGACGGGCGCGTGTGGTCGGTGTCCGGGCTCCGCGCCTGGGACGCCACCGGCCGCGTGTTGCCCGCCACGCTCGAAGGCGAGGGGAATCTCGTGGCGGTCACCGTCGACGACGCGGGCGCCACCTACCCGATCAGCATCGACCCCACCTGGACCAGCGCCGCCGAGTCGCTCCCGGCCGGCTCGGCGGTGGTGAACTACGGCGACTGGCCCATCGCCCACGGCGACGTCAACGGCGACGGCGTGGCCGACGGCGTGTACACGTCGGGCAGCAACCACACGCTGAACATCTTCCACTTCAGCGTCGGCGGCGTCCCCGAGGCCACGGCCGACACCTCGATCACCTACTCGTCCGGCACCCGCTGGGGCTACGCCGTGGCGGTCTCCGACCTCGATGGCGACGGCTTCGCCGACGTGGCCGTGGGCGATCCCACGGGCCTGTTCGTGACGGTCTACGAGGGCTCTGGCTCGGGCGTCGACAGCACCGCCGACGCCACCCTGAGCGCCACGGCGGGCGCCTTCGGATCGGCGCTCGCGGGCGGCGGCGACTTCACCGGCGACGGCATCGAGGACCTCGCGGTGATGCGCACCGACGGGGGCCTCTACGTGGACATCTACGCCGGCGGCAGCAGCCTTCCCAGCTCGCGGACCGTCGCCCTGCGGGTTTCCGGGCTCACGCTCACCCCGATGCTGCGCTTCGTCGGCGACCTCAACGGCGACGGCTACGACGACATCGCCGTGGGCCTGCCCGACTTCGGCAACGTCGAGATCTTCTACGGCTCGAGCAGCACCACCACCGCCTCCGCGAGCGTCTCCCTGAGCGGCAGCGCCTCCAGCGGCCTCGGCAGCGGCCTCGCCGCCACCGACTACAACGCCGACGGCTACGACGACCTCGTCGTGGGCGCCAACACCAGCGCGACCGTCTACGTGTACGCGGGCGCCGCCAGCGGCCTCGACACCACCGCCGACGTCACCATCAGCGGCACCGCCAGCACCGGCTTCGGCCAGGCGGTGGGCGGCGGCGACCTCGACCGCGACGGCTACGGCGACGTGGTGGTGTCGGCGCCCGGCTACAGCAGCAGCACCGGCGCCATCAGCTACTTCTCCAGCACCGGCACCAGCATCTCGTCTACCGCCAGCGCCACCGCCACCGGCGCCGTCGCAGGCGATTATCTCGGCTACTACCTCGAGACCGTCGACATGGACGCCGACGGCGACGTCGACGTGGCCGCGTGGAACTCCAGCGGCGACGTGGATCTCTACGGCGACTACGAGGTGACCGACGACGACGGCGACGGCTACGGCACCGCCGACGATTGCAACGACGACGACGCCAGCATCAACCCGGCCGCCACCGAGACTTGCGACGGTATCGACAACGACTGCGATGGCACCGCCGACGACGGCATCCCGGTGTCGAGCTACTTCGAGGACGCCGACGGCGACGGCTACGGCAACTCTCTGGTGACCACCGACGCCTGCGCCGCGCCCACCGGCTACGTCAGCGACAGCACCGACTGCAACGATGGCGACGCCACGGCGAGCCCCGGCGGCACCGAGACTTGCGACGGCGTCGACAACGACTGCGACGGCACCATCGACGAAGGCTTCGTCGCGACGACCTACTACGCCGACGCCGACGGCGATGGCTACGGCGACGGCAGCAGCAGCGTGGCCACCTGCTCCACCCCCAGCGGCTACGTCACCGACAGCACCGACTGCGACGACAGCAACGCCGCCGCCAGCCCCGGCGGCACCGAGGTGTGCGACGGCGCCGACAACGACTGCGATGGCAGCACCGACGAGTCGGGTGCCCTCGTCACCTACTACGCCGACGCCGATGGCGACGGCTACGGCGACGCCAGCGCCAGCAACGTGAGCTGCTCGCCGCCGAGCGGCTACGTGAGCGACAGCACCGACTGCGACGACAGCGAGAGCAGCGTCAACCCCGGCGGCACCGAGAGCTGCGACAGCCTCGACAACGACTGCGACGGCACCGTCGACGACGTGACCAGCGGCACCACCTACTACGCCGACAGCGACGCCGATGGCTACGGCGACCCGTCCACCGGCGTGGTGGCCTGCTCGGCCCCGAGCGCGCACGTTGCCGACGGCACCGACTGCGATGACGCCGACGGCGCCGTCAACCCCGGCGCCACCGAGGTGCTCGACGACGGCCTCGACAATGACTGCGACGGCGTGTCGGCGGAGACCCCCGTCGACACCGGCACCCCGGTCGACACCGGCACCCCGGTCGACACCGGCACGCCGGTCGACACCGGCACCCCGGTCGACACTGGCACCCCGGTCGACACTGGCACCCCGGTCGACACCGGGCTGCCCCCCGACACGGGGACGCCCATCGACACCAGCGTGCCCCCCGACACGGGCACGCCCATCGACACGAGCGTGCCGCCCGACACGGGCACGCCCATCGACACCAGTGTCCCGCCCGACACGGGCACGCCGATCGACACGAGCGTCCCGCCCGACACGGGCGAGCCCATCGACACCGGCGACACCGAGGACACTGGCGACACCGGCGAGACGGGCGAGACCGGGGAGACGGGCGACACCGGCGAGACGGGCGAGACGGGCGAGACCGGGGACACCGGCGACACTGGGGAGCCCGGCGACTCTGGCGAGACCGGGGACAGCGGCAACCCCGGCGACAGCGCCGACACCGACGACACCAGCAGCACCGACGACACCGACGCGATCGACACCGGCGATACCGGCGACAAGCCCGAGGACGACGCCTGCGGCTGTGACGCGGGCGCGGGGGCGGGCGTGGCCGCGTCGGCGCTCGCGGTGGCGCTGGTGGCCCGGCGCCGCCCGCGTCGCGCATGATCCTC
>VGRQ01000529.1 GCA_016875315.1 Deltaproteobacteria bacterium
CGGGTGTTCACCGCCCGCGCGCTGGCCGGGGTCACCAAGCGGGGCCACGCGCCGCCGGGACACCCGTTTTTCCAACTGTGGGACGCCTACTGGCACGCCGCCACCGGGCAACTCGGTGCCGATTTCATCGACCTGCAGCGCGAATTGTTCCTTCACGCCCGGACACGACTAGAACACAGGAAGAACACGCGTAACATTCGCGCGTACTCCGATCTGCTCGCCCGTCTGGCGGGCGCCCTCGATGGCCCCGGGGGGCCGGCCCTGGCCGACGCGCTCTTCCGTCGCTACCCGGCCGCGCTGATCGACGAGTTCCAGGACACCGACCCGGTGCAGTTCACGGTGTTCCAGCGCGCTTACGCGGGCGGCCGGGGCTCCATGTTCCTAGTCGGCGATCCCAAGCAGGCCATCTACGCCTTCCGTGGCGGCGACATCTACGCCTACCTGCGCGCCACGGCCACGGCCTCGGTGGCCACCCTCGACACCAACTGGCGCTCCGACACGCCGCTGGTCGAGGCGCTGGCGCTGCTCTACCGTTCTGACTCGACCCCGTTTCTCGATCGTCGGATCCCGTTCGTCAACGTGAAGGCGGCCCACCCGGCACGCATCCTGGGACCCTCGGGCGAGGCGGCGCCCCTCCAGCTCAAGATGATCCGCTGGGACCCGTCGAAGGGCACCCGCAACATCACGGCGGGCTGGGCCGACCGGAAGCTCGCCTCGCTGGTGGCCGCCGACATCGTCCGCTTCCTCCGGAGCGACGCGAGGCTCTTTCGAGGCGGCGACCGCGACGACCCGGCGCGCTGGAGCCACCCGGTGCCGTCCGACGTGGCGGTGCTCGTGCGGAAGAACGCCGATGCAGCCCGCGTCCAGGAGGCGCTGGCCGATCTCGGCGTCAACAGCGTCGTGTCCTCGGAGGTGTCGGTTTTCGCCACGCGGGAGGCCCGAGAGCTGGCAGCGGTGCTCGCGGCGGTGTTGCATCCCTCGCGCGACGCGCGGCTGCGGGCCGCCGTCGTCTCCGATATCGTCGGGCTTGGCGGCAACGCGCTCGCCGAGGCCGTGGCAGACGACGCGACGTGGGCGGCATGGGCCGCCTGCTTCCGCGACCTCGGCGGGAGGTGGACGCGGTCGGGGTTCGCGGCCGTCCTCCGCCGGATCCTCGTGGAGCCGCTTCGGCCGGGGCACACGCCGGCGCTGGAACGACTGGTGCGGCTCCCGCGCGGCGAGCGCCGCGTGACCAACCTCCTGCACCTCGGCGAGTTACTCCAGGAGCGGGCGATGCGTCACTCGCTGTCGCCTCCGGCGGTGCTGGCCTGGCTCGACGAGCGCCGCTCGGGCCGAGGCGACCGCGCCGACGAGGAGCAACTGCGCCTGGAGAGCGACGCGCAGGCGGTTACCATCCTCACGGTGTACAAGGGAAAGGGGCTCCAGTACAGCGCGGTGTGGTGCCCCTACGGCCACGTGAGCTTCGACGCGGACCGGGTCCGTCCGCTCTACCACGGCGAGCCACCGGGCGAGGTGGCGACAATCGACCTCGACCCCGGGAGCTGGGCGGACTCGGACACGCCCGCGGCCGCAGAGGCCGCTGCCCAGGAGCGCCGCGTGCTCTACGTGTCGCTCACGCGAGCAGCCCAGCGTCTCACTCTGTTCTGGGGCCAGCTCAACAAGGCTGACAAGTCTGCGCTGGCCGCGCTGTTGCACCCGCCCTCCGGTATCGGAGGCATGAAGGAGCCCGCGATCATGGCGGCGCTGCAAGGCGTTGCCGCCCGGTCCGGTGGTCGCATCCAGGCCTCGTGGCTCGACGAGTCCCCACCGCCCCGGTGGGCCGGCAGCTCACGCGTGGAAGCCCTCCCCATCAGCACCTTCGCGGGGCACGTCCGGCGGAGCTGGCGCCGGACGAGCTACACCGACCTTACCCGAACAGACTTGCCCCATGACGACTCCAGCGACCACGACGAGGTCGACGAGGGGCAACCCGGGGCGGGCGCGGCCAGCCCGGGCGCAGCCACGCCCCACGACGCCCTGCCTTGCAGCTTCGGCGCCTTCCCGGCGGGCGCCCGACCAGGCTCGGCGATCCACGAGATCTTCGAGTGCATCGACTTTGGCGACGGCGGCCCCGGGATCGAGCAGGCCACGCGCGCCGTTCTCGGCCGCTTTCGCCTCGCGGGCCCACACCTGCTGGCCGACACATGCGCCTCGGTTACGCGTGCGCTCACGACGGCGCTGGGCGGCCGCCTCGGGGCTTTCTCGCTCTCGCAGTTGCCGAGCGCGCGGCGGCTCGTCGAGGTGGCCTTCACATTCCCGGTGTCGGGCCGCGGCCCCAGCGCCCCGGTGTTGTCGAGGCGCGCCCTCGCGTCATTCCTCCGCGCCCGGGGTCGCGCCGGGCTCGCAGAGCGAGTCGATGGCCTGTCGTTCGGATCGCTCCGGGGGCACCTCACCGGCGTGATCGACCTCGCATTCGAGCACGAGGGGCGCTGGTACATCGCCGACTACAAGTCGAACCACCTCGGCAAGATGCTCGGGGACTACCACCCCGGCGCCCTGGCGGCGGAGGTGGCACGCCACGACTACGACCTGCAATACCTGCTCTACGCGGTGGCGCTGCACCGCCACCTCGCGCTCCGCCTCCGGGGCTATGCTTTCGAGCGGCACTTCGGCGGCGTTCGCTACCTGTTCCTCCGGGGAATGCACCCGCTCGCCGGCCCTGAGCGAGGCGTACACGCCGACGACCTGGACTCCGCGCTGGTCTGTGGCCTCGACGAGTTGCTGCGCGACCCGGCCAAGGTGACACCATGACGCCCACGCTGGCGCAACTGCTGGCGGCCGGGGAGATCTCCAGGCTCGATGCTCACTTCGGCGAGTGCGTGGCGAGGCTTGGTGCCGGCGATCTCGACGACGCCGGTCGGGCTGATCTGGCCACCCTCGCCGCGCTCGCCAGCCGGGCGACGGCCGCCGGCCACGTCTGCCTGCCGCTCGCGGAAATCGCGGGTGCGCCGGTGCTCCGAGCCGCGACCGGAGACGACGGCCCGTCCGAACGAGGCGACGAGGCCGCCCGCGCCGCGCTCGGGACGCTCTCGTGGCCCGCGCTGGAAGCCTGGCAGGCGGTCTTGCTGCGCTCCGCGGCGGCAGGCGACGGATCCAGGGTCACCCCGCTGGTGCTCGACGCGTCGCGCCGGCTGTACCTCCATCGACTGTGGGAGGCCGAGCGCGAGCTGAAGGCCCAGGTGTCCCGCCGGGTGGCCTGTCCCCCCGACGCGGTCGACGAGTCGTGGCTGTCGGGCGCGCTGCGCCGGCTGTTCCCGCGTGGAGCCGACGACATCGACGCGGCAGTTGAGTGGCGCGCGCTGGCGTGCCTCGTGGTGATGACCCGTCGCTTCGCGGTGGTGTCGGGGGGGCCGGGCACCGGCAAGACAACGGGCGTGATTCGACTGCTGGCCCTCTTGATCGAGCAGGCATTCGCGGCGGGGAAGACGCTGCGCATCGCCCTGGTGGCGCCCACCGGCAAGGCCGCCGCACGGCTGCAGGAAACGGTCGATGCGCAGCGCGGCCAGCTCCCGGTGCCGGAGTCGGTGCGCGCGGCCCTGCCTCGCGAGACGACGACGATCCACCGCCGTCTCGGCTCGTACGTCACCGGGTTCTACTACGGCCGCGACAACCGCATCCCCTACGACATCGTGGTGGTGGACGAGGCGTCGATGGTGGATCTCCCACTTATGGCGCACCTCGTCGGCGCGCTGGAAGACGA
>VGRQ01000530.1 GCA_016875315.1 Deltaproteobacteria bacterium
CGTGGCGGTCGGACCAGGCACCGCCTACGAGACACGGCTGGTGCGACCCCGGGCCGACGTGGCGCTGCGCCAGACGCTCGGCCGTCTCGACGCCGAGGAGTTCTACGACGGCGAGCTGCGGCGCGCGGCGGCGCTCGAAGCGGCCAAGCTCCTGGAGTCGGAGCTCACCTCGTCCGGCATCCAGGTGTGGAACGTGATGGTGCGCCACTACGCCTACGACAGCCGCTACCAGTCGGCGATCGAGGCCCGGAAAATCCAGGACCAGACGGTGTTCAAGAACCGCGCCGAGGCGGTGGCCGCTGGCGAGGAGGCCGAGAAGAACCGCGTGCTCGCCGAGGGACAGGCCCAGGTGGATGTCGAGGCGCAGCGCGGGCAAGCCGAGGTGCGCAAGATCGACGCCGACGCCGAGCTCTACGCGCGCAAGAAGAACGCCGAGGGCGACCTGCTCATCGCGCTCGCCGAGGCCGAGGCCACGCGGCTGGAGAACGAGGCGCTGTCGGCCGCGGGCGCCTCGAACATCGTGGGGCTGCAGATGGCGGAGGCCCTGGAAAACACGCGGGTGATCATCGTCCCCACCGACGGGGCGAAGGGCGTCAACCCGCTCGATCTCGACACGCTCATCGGGGGGTGGTGATGCTCGCAATCCTCGCCTTGCTCACCGGCTGCGTGATGCACTCGACCGACTCCACCGAGGTGGGTGTCCGCGTGGCGCGCGTGGCCGTTGTCGGCTCCCCCGGCGTCGTGAAAGAAGTCTACGCGCCCGGGGCGACCTACTTCTTCGCGCCCTTCATCAACGACTGGTACGTGTTCGACGTGGGCGTGCAGAACCTCGCGATGACCGCCGACCCCAACGCGGGCCCGCGCGCGGGCGACGACTCCATCCGCTTCAAGACCCACGACGGCAACGACATCTCGGTCGACGTCACGCTCACGTGGCGGATCGTGGCCGACAAGGCCCCGTATCTCTTGCAGTTCGTGGGTGAGGACACGCGGCACGTGGAGGAGCGCCTCGTTCGCCCCGTGGCCCGGAGCGTGATCCGCGACCTGCTCAACGAGCTGCGCAGCGAGCAGTTCTACGACACCGCGCTCCGCTTCGCGCAGGCCGACGCCGCCCGCGAGGTGTGCAACCACTACCTCGAGCCCGAGGGGGTGCTGGTGGAGCAGGTCCTGCTCGGCGAGCACCACTTCAACGAGGCCTACGAGGAGGTGATCAAGGACAAGACCATCGCCGAGCAGCAGGCGGCCCGGCTCCGCTCGGAGTCGGAGGCGGCGCGCGAGCAACGCAAGCGCGAGCTGGAGGTGGCCAAGGGCGAGGTGAGCCAGTCGATCGAGACGGCGCGCGGCAACTCCGCCAAGTCCCAGCTCTCCGCCGACGCCGCCTACTTCGAGAAGGAGCGCAAGGCGCAGGCGCGGCTGGCGGAGGCAAAAGCGCGAGCCGAGGGACTCAAGGAACGGGCGCGGGCGATGAGCGGCAGCGGCGGGCGACAGATGGTGAAGCTGAAGGTGGCCGAGGCCCTCAAGGACAAGCCGATCGTGTTCATGCCGACCTCGGGCGGCGACCTCCGCACCACCGACATGAACGCGCTGCTCTCCGAGTACGGCGCCACCAAGAAGAGCGAGTAGATGCCCGACCGCCTGCGACTGACGCAGTACAGCCACGGCGGTGGCTGAGGGTGCAAGCTGGGTCCGGCGGACCTGGAACGCATCCTGTCGAAGTTGCCGCGCCCCTCGGTGCCGCAGTTGCTCGTGGGCATCGAGACGAGCGACGACGCCGCCGTGTACCAGCTCCGCGACGACCTCGCGATCGTGCAGACCCTCGACTTCTTCATGCCGGTGGTCGACGATCCCTTCGACTACGGTCGCATCGCGGCGGCCAACTCCATCTCCGACGTGTACGCCATGGGCGCCACGCCGATCCTCGCCCTGTCGATCGTCGGGCTGCCCCTGAAGAAGATCGCCCCCGAGGTGATGGCCGAGGTGATCGCCGGGGGCGCGTCGGTGTGCGCCGAGGCGGGGATCGCCATCGCCGGCGGCCACAGCATCGACGACGAGGAGATGAAGTTCGGCCTCTCGGTGACCGGCACCGTCCACCCGGCGAGGCTCCTGCGCAACGACCGGGGACGGCCGGGCGACTACCTCGTGCTCACCAAGCCGCTCGGCAGCGGCACGCTGGCCAGCGCGGTCAAGAAGGACACGATCACCGAGGCCGCGTACGCCGAGCTTGTTCGCGTGGCGACGTTCCTCAACCGGGCGCCGTCGCTCGCCGCCGTGGAGACGGGCCTGGCCTGCGCCACCGACGTGACCGGCTTCAGCCTGCTCGGCCACGCCCACGAGATCGCGGCGGGCAGCGGGCTCTCGGTCGACCTGTGGATGAGCGAGTTGCCGGTCATCGCCGGCGCCCGAGAGAGCATCGCCGCGGGCGTGGTGCCCGGCGCCACCGGGCGAAACCTCGCCTACTACGCGGCCAGCTGGGGTTCGGAGGTGAGCGAGCTCGACCGGAAGCTCATCGCCGACCCGCAGACCTCGGGCGGCCTCTTGCTCGCCGTGGCCCCGGGCCGCCTCGACGCGCTGCTCGGCGCCCTGTCGCGACACGGCGCCTTGTGCTCGGCGGTGGTGGGGCAGCTCGCGCCGGTGACGGACGGCCCCCGAGTCCGCGTTCACGCCTCGCGATGAGCCGCGGTGTCCAGGGGGCCGCCGTGCTCCTACTGCTCGCGATGCTCGGCGCCTACTACGCCAGGCTGGCGATGGATCTGGAGATCGGCTGGCGGCAGTGCTCGTCGGACCCGGCGCGATGGGACGGGCAGGAGCTGGTGTTCCCGCTCTGGGTGGTGACGGGCATCGACGGGCCCGGCCGCTACCGCATCTCCAAGGTGGTGAAGGACGTGCCGGTGGCCGGGCCGAGCGAGGGCCTCGAACAGGGCGACACCGTCAGCGTGATCGGGCACTTCCGCGCCGAGCGCATGGTGGTGGAACAGTCGGTGATCGAGGTGCACCACCTGCGCCCCTACAAGGAAGCCATCGGCGCCGCGGGCCTGCTCGCCGCGATCTTCGGGCTGCCGTGGCTCTTCCGCTGGCGCGACCGGCGCATCGAGGAGCGCTTCGGTGGCTGATCTCATCACCCACGGCTGCGTGGCGGTGCTCCTCCGCCTCGGCCAGCGATCGCCCGGCGGCGTGGCCAGCTTCGTGGCCGGCACCTGCCTGCCCGACCTGTCCCGCGTGCCGGCGATGGTCTTCACCCGGCTGCGCTACGACGCGCCCTGGATCCCCGAGTGGCTCTGCTACGTCTGGGGGCCGCTGCACGTGCCGGTGGGCGTGCTGCTCCAGAGCTACGGGGTGGCGTTGTTGTTTCGCGACCAGCAGCGCCGCGCCGCGTTCCTCAACCTCGTGCTCGGCGGCTTCCTCCACCTCGCGGTGGACGTCTTGCAGTTCCACTTCGGCCAGGGCTACTTGTTGCTGTTCCCCTTCTCGACCTGGGACTGGGAGCTCGGCTGGATCGGCAGCGAGGCCACCGTCCCGCTGGTCCCGGTGCTGTTGCCGCTCACGTCGTGGCTGGCGTGGCGGCGGTGGCGCTAGCCCTACTGGATGTACCCCAGCGCCCGGAGCTGCTCGAGCATCTCCTCGTCGGTCTGCTTGGACTGCGTGGCCTGCCCGGAGCCAGCCTTGCCGTAGCTGGCGATGCTCCGCTTCGGGTGCGCGGCGCGGAAGGACGCCGTGTAGAGCTGCTCGTGG
>VGRQ01000531.1 GCA_016875315.1 Deltaproteobacteria bacterium
AGCGCCAGGTCGTGACCCGAGGCCACGCGCGCGCGCGCGATCCGAGCGAGCGACGGCGGCGGCAGGGCCGGGAGGGCTGCGCTCGGCATCGGGTCGCGACAGCCCCGGCAATAGCGGGCGATGGCCACCCAGCTCCGGCGCGCGCTGTCGAGTTCGCCGCGCAGGCCAGCGCCCACCAGCACATCGAGCGCCTCGTCGGCGAGCGGCGAAAACGCCGGGATGCTCATGGGCTTCGCCGCGCGCAAGTCGGTCACGGCGAAGGGCCGGCGCGCCGCCACGAGCTCGTAGGCCATCACCCAGGCGGCGAAGCAGTCCGTGGCCGGCGTCGCGGCGCCCCCGGCGAAGAGGTCGGGGTGCATGTACGGCGCCGTCCCCGGGAACGCGCCCCCCGCGCCATAGAGGAAACGCAGCCGCGCGCGACCGAAGTCCACCACGCGCAGCCGGTCACCCTCGCGGATCACGTTCTCGGGCTTGATGTCGCCGTGTACGAGGCCCACGCGGTGCAGCGCGTCGAGCGCGTCGAAGACCTGCGCCATCCAGTCGAGCACCTGGCCGGGCGGCACCGCCCCGGCGCGCAGTTGCTCCCGGAGGTCCTTGCCATCGACGTGCTCGATGGCCAGCCAGGGCGCCCCCTCGTGTACGCCGGCGTCGACCAGGCGCACCAGCCCGGGGTGGCGCGTGGGGACGGTGGCGCTGGCCTCCCGGCGGAACTCCTCGGTGGACGAGCGCATCGGCGGGAAGAACTTCAGCGCCACCCGCCGCCCATCCACGCGGTCGGCGGCGAGGAAGACGTTGGCGACCCCGCCCTCGCCGAGCGGGGCGAGGATGGCATAACGATCCGCGACCACCCCGGTCATTCGCGCCTGCCCGGCGCTCCACGCGCGAGCGGGTCGTTCCCCGCGTACCACTGCTGGGGCGGGAGGATCGAGGCGTCGAAGCCAGGGGCGCCGGGAGGGATGACCGCGCTCACCACCCGCTGCCAGGCCCCGCGCGCCGCGCGCATGCCCGACAGGCAGGCGGCCTCCATGCACACGATGTCGAGGCCGTTCCTCGTCCACTCGCCCGCCGGGAAGATTCGCTCGGCGGCGTCGATCGGCAGCCCCGACACGTGGCGCTGGGGCCAGGAGCCCACGCCCGGCGCGAAGATCCGGTTGCGCGGCTTGGCGTTGCGCATCACGACGTAGCGGACGTCGCGCCGCAAATCGGCCGGCGGCTCCAGGATCGCCAGCGGATCGGCGCCGCGGGGATCGAGGCGACCCGCCAGCTCGGCCAGCTGCCGCACCGCCTGCGCCCCGAGCGACTGGATCATCGAGAGCTGGCGGAGGAAGCCCCACGCGAGCCATCGCGAGGCCACCTGCCAGTCAGCGAGGCCCTCGGGCGACATCGCGCGCTCGCGCGTCCACGTGCCGCCGGCGCGACGCCCCCGCCAGCGACCGTCGTCGTAGGGCCACGGGCGACCGTCTACCGTGGCGAAGAAGCTCTTCTTGCTCAGCAAGTCGCGGATCGCGGTCTTCGCCTCCAGCGGCCAGCCGAAGGCGTCGTCGCGAGTGAGGCAGGCGTAGGTTTCCTCGAAGCCGCCGCAGCTCTCGATCACCGACCCCCGGAAGCTGCCCCGTGCCTCGCCGAAGGGGTTCTCCTCGGCCATCGCCCCCGGTGACCACAGGCCCATCGAGTAGTCGGCGAGCAGGCAGAATGGTCCTTCCAGCCCGGTGATCGCGCTCTCGCGCAACGCCCGCGCCGCGTGATCGCACCACTGGATCTTCTCGCGGGTCCAGATGAGCAACTCGAGCGTCTCGTTCGACGACACGCGCAGCGGCTCCAGGCTGCGACGCGCGCTCTCGTAGGTGCGCCCGCCGAGCACCGCCTCCAGCGCGCCCGGCGCCATGGTGGGAATCACCGCGCAGGCGTGGATGTCGGCGCGCGCCGGGTCGGGAGGCGGGTAGGCGTGGTCGATGCTCGGCGAGTGGGGCATCCCGAGGTCGCCCGAGTGACCCGTCCAGCCGCCGTGGACCACCCGGACGGTGTGACTGTCGGCGCGCAACTCTGACACTCGCGAGTCGTGGAAACGAAGCTTCACCTGCGGGTTGCGCGCGGCGAGCAGGTCGATGCGCTGCCACAGCTTGAGCGCGAGCTTGTTCCATTGTCCCCCGTCGGCGGTCCGCACCCGGCTGGCGGTGGGACTGGTGAAGCAGAAGGCGAGTGAGCGCACGGCCTGGGCGGCGTCGAAGGAGTAGGGCGAGGTGAAGGTGGCGTCGGGCGCGAAGCGGAAGTGAAGGGAGCGCCACGCCGGGTACTTGCCCGCCGCGAGGCGTCCCAGCGCCTCCGGCAATCCCTCCAGCACGCGGCCGAGGCCGGACATCACGTACTCGCGGGCGGCGCGGCGCTGGGCGTCGTCGTCCACGTTGAAGTCGCGACCGGGCGACACGGGAGGCCCGCTGCGATCGAACAGGTCGCGAGCGAGGCGGATGGCGCCGTCCACCTGGTCGTAGAGCGCGCCGCCCACGGTCACCACCGGCTTCCACTGGATGGCGCGGTCGCGGAATGCGCGGCGCGTCCACTCGCGGTACTCCACCTCGTAGAGCGGCCTGCCGTCGAGGGTGGCCGTTTCCGGGTCGATGCTGCGCACCTCGATCGACGCGAGGATCAGGGCCACGCGCAGCTCGAGGTCGATCTCGTGGGCGAAGAACAAGTCGCAGAAGGCGAGCGGGTCGATGCCGGGCGCGAGGGCGGAGAAGAGGTGCTCGACCAGCGCGAGCACGCCGTCGACGATCGGGTCGTGACCGCGCAGCCGGAACAGCAAGGCCGTCTCCTCGCGGAAGGCCTCGCCGGTGGCGGGGTCGCAGAGGCCCATGATGCCCACGCCGGGGCCCCCCGGGGTGGGGTCGGCAAGGTCGCCCATGAAGCTGGCGATGGCCAGCGACCCGCGCGCCGGGCGCAGGAAGTCCGAGGTGTCGCCCAGCATCCGGCACAGGTGCGGGTAGGCCCAGAGCACGTGGTAACCGTGGGGGATGGTCCCCTTGTGGGGCATCATCGGGCCGTAAAAAGGCGTGCGATGGTAGTGGCTTTTCTCGTCGAACTCCCCCTCGAAGTTGCGCGCCATCGCCTTGCCGCCGAGGCCGCTGCCGTTGCTGGTGATGCGCCCCTCGAGGTCGCGGTCGGGCAAGAGCGGGGCGAGGAGGTCGACCTGCAAGGCACGGGCACGATCGGCGTCGCAGAGCTCCAGCAGGTGGATCGCCGCCGACAGGGCCGCCACGCCGCCGCCGATGACCACCACCCGGGGCACCTCGTTGACGGGCCCCGCGCCGGGTTTCACGGCACCTCGACGACGACGTGTACCGGCGCGTGGTCGGAGAGGTTGGCCTCGCGCTCGATGGTGGACGACACCAGTGTCACGCCGGGCGACACCCACGCGTGGTCGATGCGCCAGCCCACGTCCCTGGCGCGGGCCTGGCCGCGCTGGCTCCACCACGAGTAGGCCTGCGACGACGGGTTGGCGACCCGGAAGGCATCGCGCCATCCCCGGGCCACGAGCGTGTCGAGCCATCGGCGTTCCTCGGGCAGGAAGCCGGAGTTCTTCTCGTTGGACTTCGCGTTCTTGATGTCCATCGGCGTGTGGGCGATGTTGATGTCGCCGCACACGATGGTGGGACGGCCCGACGCGAGGAGCCCATCGAGCCAGGGCAAGACGTGCTCCATGTACTCGAACTTCCAAGCCTGCCGGTCGGG
>VGRQ01000532.1 GCA_016875315.1 Deltaproteobacteria bacterium
CACGCTGCTGGCCTGCACGATCCCGAAGTCGGCCACCTTCACCTCGCCGGTGTACGACACGAGGATGTTCGACGGCGACACGTCGCGATGCACGATGTTGAGCGGCACGCCGGCGTTGGTGGTGCGCTTGTGCGCGTAGTCGAGTCCCTTCGCAGCTTCCATCGCGATGTACACCGCGAACTCGCGCGGGATCATCTTCCGCCGCTCGAAGAGCTTGCGGAGTATCATCTTGCTGTCTTTCCCGTCGACGAAGTCCATCGACAGGAAGTAGTTGGTGCCGATCTTGCCGTACTCCCACACGCGCACCACGTTGGCGTGCTGGAGCTGGGCGGTGACCTTCGCCTCGTCGAGGAACATCTGGACGAACTGCTCGTTGTCCGACATGTGCTGCAAGATGCGCTTGACGACGAAGGTGTTCTCGAAGCCGCCGTGCCCGAAGGTCTTGGCCTTGAAGATCTCGGCCATCCCGCCCACGGCGATCTTGTCGATCAGGTAGTACTTGCCGTAGGCCTCGGGCGAAAAGGCGGGCGCCGCGGTGGCGGCGGCAGGCGTAGCTCCGGCTTCGGACATCGTGGGCGGCGCGATCCTATGGGCCAAGGCGGGTCCCCGTCAACGCGCGAGGGCCGGGAATCAGTCCGGGGCCTACTTGGCGCCGTTGGTGTAGTTCTCGGCAAGCTCCTCGCAGGTCCACCACTCCTCGAGGCGCTCGGCGTCGTTGGCCTCGCCGCAAGCAGCCGACATCTCGGGGGTGACTTCCTCGTAGCGCGTGGCGCACGCCTCGAGCTCCTCCTCCGACACGTTGAGTTCGCACTCGGCGGCGCGCGCCGCCATCGTCTCGCACAGGGACTGGCAGGGATTCCCGCAGCCGATGAGGAAGAGGACCAGCGCCATCGCGCGGGAGCGTAGCGCGAGTCGCGGGCGGGCGCGAGGGGGGCGGGTATGTTGACACCGTGCCTACAACCCCCGGCGGCCTCGGTGTCCTCCAGATCGAGCCGACCGACCGGTGCAACCTCGCCTGCTCGATGTGCCGCCCCCATGCCGAGGGCTGGGACAGCGTGCATGGCGTGCCCAAGGGGCTGATGCGCTGGGAGCTGTACACGGCGGTGATCGACCGTCTCGTGGCCGAGGACTGCCACTTCGACCACCTGATCTTGCAGTGGCTCGGCGACCCCTCGGTCCACGACCGCCTCGAGGACATGGTGGCCTACGCCTCGCGACGGCTCCGGGGACGGCTCGGCTACCTCCGGTTCGATACCAACGGCATCCTCCTCACGCCGTCCCGCGTCGACAGGCTCCTGGCGGGTCGCGACCGGGCGATGCCGCTGCTGGTGGTGTTCACCCTCGATGCCGTCACCCCGGGCACCTACGCCCGGGTGAAGGGACGCGACCACCTGGCCCGGGTCCGCCGGAACGTCCGCTACCTCTTGTCGCGACGCAGGGAACATGGACCCGTCGACGTGCAGGTGCAGTTCGTCGTGCAACCGGGCAACGCGCACGAGGCGCGGGCCTTCCTCGACTACTGGACCGACGCCTTCCGGTGCTACGCGGCGGGCGGACACGGCGAGATCCTGTTCAAGCCGCTGTCGGTCGACGGCGGCGGCCCGGGACAGGCCGCGGCCGACGCCCTCTACCGCCGCGCCGTCGCCGACTTTCCCGTTGGCCGGCGCGATTCCCTGACGGTGTCGGCGTGGGCCGACGATCCCTGGCAGGCCCCGGCGCGGCGGGCAGCCTGCGCGGCGCCCTGGTTCACGCCGGTGATCCGCCACGACGGTCACCTCGTGATGTGCTGTGCCGACCTCCGGAGCGAGCTCGACCTCGGTCACGCGGGCGAGCAGGGCTTCAGGGCCCTGTGGGACGGCCCGCGCGCCACCTCCGTGCGCCTGGCCCACCTCGCGGGGCGTTTCGCGGGCGCCTGCGCGGGCTGCGCCGGCATCAACTGGTACGCGATCGGGCCGTCGGAGGTAGCGTCCACCCGGCGCCGCGCGGGCGAACTCGGCCTCGCCGGATAGAGTCGTCCTCGGATGCGACCGGGACCGTGGCTGCTGGCGACGTGGGTGGCGCTCGGCGTGGGGTGCGAGAGCAAGCCGAAGGCACCGCCGAAGGAGGTGAGGGTGGCGGAGAAGGCGCCCTCGCCGCCGCCGCCCCCGGCGAAGCTGCCGGTGGCGGCGGTGTGGGGCGGGGCGGTGCCTGCCGACGATCCGCGCGCCAACGCCACCGACGGTTACCGGCACAGCCCCGCCGACTACGGCGAGCCCGACTGGGACCACGTTCGCATGCACGCGCTGGTTCACGTGTCGCTCGCCGGTCGCGACCGGGCCCGCGCCCGTGCCGCCGCTTCCGACTTCGATGCCTGCGCCGAGCGCTACCGGGCGACCGAGTCGATCCTGCGGGGCGCGAAGCTCGCCAACCCCGCCGTCACGCCCGTGCGCGACGTGCTCGCGGACGGCCTTGCCCGCGACGCCGCGCTCTGCGATGCCCTGCATCGCGAGATGCCGCCCGTGGTGCCGGCGACGGGCGGCCTCGAGATGTACCGGGCGCGCTTCCTCGGCCTCTACGTGCGTGCCGAGAAGGGACAAGACGTGCGGCGCGCCGCGAGCACGCTCTCCGGCGAGCTCGGCCGGGCCGCCGCCAGGTCGGGCACCCTGCCGTGGGAGGCGCCGGCCGGGGAGCGTGACTCGGCCAAGCTCGCGCTCGCGCTCGCCGAGGCCTGGGTCGACACCGTCGATCCCATCGCCATCACCGAGCCCTGGGGGGCGTGGTCGGTGAAGGAACGCCCGCGCCAGATCGCTGCCCTGCGCGACGCGGTGGCCGCCGCCGCCAGCGGCAACACCAAGCGCCTCCACGTCTTCCCGGCCACCTTGCTCGAGCCCGAGGTGCCCGCGTGGACCGTCGACGAGTTTGCCCTCACGCCCGTGGCCGACGCCGCCTACGACATGCTCGGCTTCGCCGCCCCCCACGTGGTGCCTCGGCTCACCGTGGGCGCGGCGGACGATCCCGAGTGGCGGGCCTGGCTCGAGAGCAAGCTCAGGGTCTACGCGCAGATGCGCTCGGGCGAGGTGCCGCGCGCGGTGAAGTCGGCGGTGGCCGACCTGTCCGATGCGGAGGCGGGCAGTCGCTACTTCAACATCATCGGCTTCCAGGACGCGGCGATCCGGCAGCTCGCGCGCGGCGGGCACTACCGCGAGGCGCGCGAGGTGCTGAAGGCGCAGTCGCCCCTGCGGGGGCTGGACTGGTACATGCCCGACCGGGGCGCGGTGCTGCTTGCCATCGACGGGCGCCTCGCGGTGCTGTCGGGCGATCCCCAGGGCGAGAAGCGCCTCGCGGCGTCGATCGAGGAGTCGAGGGCCTTCCTCGACTTCATCGACGTGCGCGACCGTGTCGACGCGGCGGCCGCGGCGAAGGCGGCGCGCGAGGCCGCGAGAGAGGCGGCGCGCCACCGCTGAGCGTCACTGGGCCAGCGCCAGCACGCCGAGCATCGCCACGGCCACGATGCCGATGATCACCAGCACGTAGCGGGCAACGGGGTCGTCCTCGTCGGGCCGCTCGGGGAGCCCCTCTGCCGACGGTGGTGTCGCGACCGGCGCATGCGCGACGGGCTCCGGCCGCGCCGGCGTCGCGACCCGAAGTGGGGAGTCGTCGCCGAGGCACCGGCGAGCCGCCTCGAGCGCCGCTGCCAGCTTGCGCAGGTCGCCGTCGCGCAGGGCGGGGTCGGGCTCGAGGGC
>VGRQ01000533.1 GCA_016875315.1 Deltaproteobacteria bacterium
TCGACTTGCATGTGTTAGGCCCGCCGCTAGCGTTCACTCTGAGCCAGGATCAAACTCTCCAGTTTGAAACCTGTTCCGCCCCCGGTGGCTAGACCGGGGCCGAATCAAAACTCTATTCGAACTTACGTAACTGCTACCAATTTTTCAAAGACCGACGGGATGACCTCTCGCGAGGGTCCGCGACGCCACCGCACTCGACTCCCGAGGGGGTCGACCGTGGCTGGTGGGCTTATAGCAACGTGGCGCGTCGCCGTCAAGGCGAAACGCTTCATCGCCGAAGCCCCCACCTATTATGGGCTCACTGCCTGGGCGTCAAGGGCCTTCTTCACGCCGGCGCCAGCCGGTGCTCGAGCACCAGGCGAGGAGCCGGGGTGAAGCCCGCCTGGGCGAGGAAGCCCATCAGCTCGCGCTCGGTCCAGTCCACCTCGGTGCGCACCCGCTCCACCCGCAGCCCGGCGAGGTTCTTCTGCAGCTGCTCGAGCAAGGCCGCGCCGACGCCCTGCTTCTGGAAGCCGGGGTCGACGATCAGGGTGTCGAGCACCGCGACCGGGTCGGCCACGCCGAACTCGCCGTACTGGACGGTGCACAGCACCGCCCCGGCGAGGCAACCGTCGACCTCGGCGCCGAGCGACACGTTCACGTCGCTCTCGCGCAGCGCGCGGGCGAGCCGTCGCCGGTACCACTCGGCGCGCGACCGGCCAGTCAGGCGCTGGTCGATCTGGACGAGGCGGCGCTCGTCGGCCGCCGTCAGGATGCGGATGCGGATCGGTGAGTCGGAATCGGGTCGTTCTGAGTCCACGAGGGCCTCCCAAGTTGACGTGTCTCGTAGCGCCAGGCCCCCCAGATCGCGGCGCCGATGGCGCCCGCGTGGATGGCCAGGGGGTGGGTGATGAGCTCCACCGCGCCTTTCTTCGCGGCCTCCTTGCCGAGCGCGTCGGCGAGGGCCTGCCGGAGCCCGATGTCGCTGCTGAGGCCCCCCGAGACGAAGACGACCCCGGTCGACCCGAGCCGCCGGATCAGCTGCGCGTAGCGGCCCGCCATGCTGTCGTGGATGCCGCGGAGGATGTCGGGCGCGGAGATGCCGCGGCTGACCATGTTGATGACGTCGGTCTCCGCGAGCACGGCGCAGATCGACGAGACGGTCTCCGGCTTCTGCGCGGAGAGCGACAGCTCGCCCACCTCGGCCAGGGAGATGCCGAGGTAGCGCGCGATGTTCTCGAGGAACTGTCCCGAGCCGGAGGCGCACTGGCTGGTCATCTTGTAGTCGAGCACCTTGCCACGCTCGTCCATGATCACGGCGCGCGTGTGCAGCGCCCCCACGTCGAGCACCGTTCGGGCCCGCGGCTCGAGGAACAGCGCCCCGCGGGCATGCGTGGTCATCCCGTAGAAGTGGCCGGTGGCGTAGGGCACGTCCTCGCCCTCGCCGGTGGTGGCGATGTAGTCGAGGTGGTCGGTCCCCGAGGCCCGCAGGGCCTGCGCGAACGCGTCGTCGGCGACGACGTTGACGTCGCGGCGTCGAATACGCACGGCGGCCTGTCCCCTCACCTGCACGTCGGCCCCGTCGACCGACACCACCACGGCCTTCGCGGCGCCGCTGCCGATATCGATGCCTGCAGCCCAGTTCATGCCGCCATCTCCTTGCGACGTTCGCCGTCGCGCAGCGAGAAGAGCGCCGCGCCGAGCGCCCCGGTGTAGATGCTCTCCGGCGAGATGTTCAGCACCTTCTCGCCGTAGTTCTCCCTCACGAGCTTCTTCAGCGCGGCCACGGCGGCGGCGTTGCGAGCCACCCCCCCGGTGAACGTGAACTCGTCGTCCACGCCGCCCGAGCGCGCCAGGAGGCTCATCGCGCGGAGGATGACCGCGCGGTGCAGGCCGGCGAGGATGTCTTCCCGCCGCTCGCCCAGCGCGAGGCGCTCCCGCAGCTCGGCCCCGGCGAACACGGTGCAGGTGGAGTTGATCTTCACCGCTCTCTGCGCCGTCTGCGCCAGTGGCCCCAGCTCGTGGAGACCGATGTTCATCTCGTCGGCGATGTAGCCGAGGTATCGACCACAGCCCGCCGCGCAGCGATCGTTCATCTGGAAGCTCGTGACAATGCCCGCCGGGTCGACCTGGATCGCCTTGGTGTCTTGTCCCCCGATGTCGAGCACGGTGCGCGTGCCGGGAAACATCGCGTGCGCGCCGAGCCCGTGACACAGGATCTCGCTGCGGATCTGCTCCTTCGGGAAGGGCAGCCTCGCGCGGCCGTAGCCCGTGCCCACGCCGTTTAGCTCGGTGAGCTTGGTCTCCGTGGCACGTCGCACGCCATCAACCACCGCGCCCGGGTTGCCGATCCGCGCGAGCGCCGCGGGGATGTGTTCCTGGAAACCAAGCTCCATCGGCTCGTTCTCCACCCGGATGATGCACTTGTCGAAGAGGCCCACCAGCAGGTCGAAGGCCGCGCCGCCCGACTGGCCGATGCGTTCCGCCTCGCGCATGAAGGCGCTCGAGGCGATGTCGCGGAAGAAGTCGGATCGCGCGCCGCCGGTGGGGTGGGCAAAGTAGGCCTCCTCCTCGCGCCGGATCGTCTCGACGATCTCGTTGACCGCCTCGTGGGCGACGGGACGCAACGACGACGCCACGGTGCGGTCGATCTCGTCGTGGAGGTGCTTGTCGAGTCGCGACAGCTGTGCGAGGGTCTGCTCGGCGCGGAAAGCGACTAGCAGGCGCTCGAGCACCTCGCTGCCGGCGGCGCGCTCCACCTCGGCCCGCAAGAGCCCGAAGCGAGCCGTGACATAGGCCTCGGTGCGCGCCACCATCGCGGCGAGGTCGTAGTTGCTACGCGAGTTGGTGATGCCGCGTCCGAGCGTGCGCCCGTGCTCGTCGAGCAGCACCGCCTTGGTGGTTGTCGAACCGAGGTCGATACCGAGGAAGCAGTTCATTTGGCGTGCGCCTCCACGACCGAGGCCGAGCCGCGCCGGGCGTCGATCATCTGCAGGTAGGACTCGAGACGGTTCTTGATGTTGGCCGCCGAGAAATATCTAGGATCGACGAGGTCGGACTCGATGAAGCCGCCCGGGATGCCGGTTCGCTTCTCCACCTCGCGCAGGATCAAGAGTTGCCCCGCCGAGAAGCTATTGCACGACTTCACCGAGTTGATGAGGAAGCCGTCGGCCGCGTACTCCTTGACGTAGCGCACGAGCATGTCGATGCGCCCCGGCAGGTTGATGTTGGTGTAGCAACCGCCGCAGTAGTCGGCCATCGTGCCCAGCGGGTCGCTGGCATCGTGACGGAATCCGAGATCGTAGGTGCCACCCACCTTGGTGTAGGTGGAGGCCACCACCACCGCGCCCTCGTCGCTGAACATCTTCCAGAACTCGTTGAAGCTCGTCCAGTTGGGCGGGCCCTCCACCACGAGGCGGTACTTCTGTTGGTCGAGCCGGCCCGAGGGGGTCTCGGGACCGAGACCCAGGGCCGCGCGCTCCTCCACCTCCTGTCGCAAGGCGCGGTAGTAGTCCACCCCCTCGTCCGTTCCCCGGAAGGCGGAGAAGATGGGCCCGATGTAGTACACGCCGCCGAAGTAGCTGTCGATCGGCGAGGGACGACGCTTGGCGCTGTGCAACACCGCCACGAGGTCGTCCTCCATGCGGCGGCTCTTCTCGAGCGCCTCGCGCATGCGATGCTCGTCGTACTTGCGACCCGTCACCTGCTCCAGCGCCGGCACCACCGCGTCGCGAA
>VGRQ01000534.1 GCA_016875315.1 Deltaproteobacteria bacterium
TTGAGCCGCCGCGTCTGCAATGGCGATCCAAGCCGACACCTGATCGGGATCGGGGCTCGCAACCCTTCGCGGCACCCGCGATGTACGGACCTTTCCGGCGTCCATTTTTCCGATCAGGACTCCCTGAGCTCGATCTTGACCTGCCCCCGCCTGCAGCGCACTGTGGGCCCATGGCACAACGAGCCGTCGACCCCACGCCGGGGCCCTTCTTCACGCACCAGATCCGGCCCGGGCAGCACTACGAGCTCAGCCACGGCCACGCCATCCGCTGCGCCCCCTCGGGCGGCGACGGTGCAGGGGCCACCGCGCTCGGCGCGATGGTGGTCGGCACCGACCCGGCCGTGGAGCGCGCGGGCGTCGACGCGGGGTTCGAGCTCGCGCCCAACACCCTTCGGGCCCCCGACGTCTCCGTGGGTGTCCCGGATAGTCGGGGCTGGGTCCACGGCGCGCCCCCGCTCGCGATCGAGTATGCCGGGAGCGGCCAGGACGAATCGGAGCTCGCCGACAAGATCCAGGATCTCTTCGAGGCCGGGACCCGCCACGTTTGGGTCGTGCGGCTCTTGGGGGCGCGGCGGGTCGAGATTCACGAGCCCGGGCAGCCGATGAGGACGCTCGGCCCCGGGAATCTCCTGCATGCCCCCGGGATCCTGCAGAACCCACTCCCGGTCGAGGCCCTCTACGATGCCGACGCCGCACTCGAGGTTACGCTTCGCAACCTCCTCCAACGCCGGGGCTACCAGGAACTCGACGAGGTCCGGGAGGAAGGACGCGCGGAAGGACGCGCGGAAGGACGCGAGGAAGGACGCGCGGAAGGACGCGAGGAAGGACGCGAGGAAGGACGCGAGGAAGGACGCGAGGAAGCACTGCGCGATGCCCTGCGGGACGCGATCCGTGCGCGCGGCTTCGAGCTCACCGTGGAGGCGATGGCGCGCCTGAACGCGTGCCAAGACGCGGCGATGCTGAAGTCGTGGCTGCTGCGCGCGGTTACGGCTGGATCCGCCGAAGAGATCTGGAGTGGCCGATAGGCCCGAGCTCGTGCCCGGCCCAAAGACCGGGGTGCCGCCCGTGGGTTCTAACTAATAGGGGTTTGCAAGGCCGAGCGAGCCGGGGGCGTGGGGGCGTGCGGGAGCGTTCGTCGAGCGAGCGCCGTGCAAACCCCAGTTGGACGAAGCCCCGTGCTAGCAAGGACTTGCGAGCCTTGGAGCGGGCTATGGGGAAAGAGGCGGACGGGTCCTGAAGCGGGTCGCGGCGGAGGGGGCTTTGGGTGGCCTGAAGGCGTTCGTGGGGGAGCGGCCAGGGCGAGACGCAGACGCGGAGTATTCGGAGTGGTGGCGCAGAGGGGGCCGAGGCTGTCGTGAAGGCAGACTGGTTCCGTGGACCTGGGCGAGGTCGGCGAGGGCGTTGGAGGATGGCGGTTGCGGTTGTCTCATGGTGGGGCTCGGGCGGGTTGAAGCGGTCTTCGAATCCGCGCCAGGGAGCGACAGCGGGGACAGCGACGGAGGTCGATTCCAGTGAGCGCACAAAGGAGGGCTTCCGAGGTGATCACCGCGGGCGGGGAGGCGGGCGGCGGAGGGGGCACGGAGGGGTTCCCATCGTGGAGGAGCGCCGCGGCGGTGGCGAGCTGGGTGTTGACGTTGCCGGGAGCGAGCAGGCCGTAGTGGCGGATCTTGACGAAGCCAGGCGGCAGGACGTGCATCAGGAACCGCCGGATGAACTCGTCTGGCGCGACGGTGGTGGTGGCACCGTCGCGGGTGAGGAAGCGGACGCCGCGTTCGTCATGGTGGACGAGCCGGTGGTTGGAGATGCCGACGCGGTGCGTGTAGCGGCCGAGGTACTCCATGACGTGGCCGGCGCCGCCGAAGGGGCGCTTGGCATAGACGTGCCAGCGCCGTCGATACGATCGTTCAAGGAGCTTGCGGAACCGCGCAGGATCGGCGAGTGCGGCGCATGAACCCTGGAAGTGGAGCACTCCCTTGTCGTAGGCGGCCTGGAGGCCATCGAGAAAGCGGGTCCGAAAGACCTCGCCGAGGGCTCGGACGGGGAAGAGGAAGCCTGGCCGTGGAGGGGCAACCCAGCGTTCGCCGCCGTGGGCGAGCCCGCCGGCGGTGACGATGCAGTGCAAGTGAGGATGAAAGCGCAGGTCGCGTGTCCAGGTGTGGAGGACGGCGGTGATGCCGACTCGGGCGCCGAGCCAGCGTCGGTCGTCCCCGAAGCTCAGGAGCGTGGAGGCCGCAGCATGGAAGAGTAGCTCGAAGATGGTTGAGCGGTTGCGATGCGCCAGTTGGCGCAAGGCCCTCGGGAGCGTGAACACCACGTGGAAGTGCGGCACGGGCAAGATCCGGTTCTTACGCGCGGCGATCCAACGGGCCTGGGCGAGGCTCTGGCACTTCGGGCAGTGACGGTTGCGACAGGAGTTGTACGACGGCGTCTCCTCGCCACAGGCGAGGCAGATGTCGACGTGCCCGCCCAGCGCCGCAGTGCGGCACTGGACGATGTCCCGCATGACGCGCCGCTGCTGGGCCGTCATCGGGTGCTCCGCTGCATAGGCCGAACCGTGGACAGCGAAGATTTCCGCAACCTCCACGGCCGGCCGGCGGGCCGGCGTCCTGCACGCCGGCCCGTCTATCCGGGCCGGCATGACCGGCTACCCGAGGTTGTCGCCGCTCGGCGTCCCCAAGAGATCCAGGGGGCTCTGCGTCCGACCGACATGCCGGGCGCTGACCCGCGTGTACCCGGCGGTTGTCTGGATCGACCGGTGGCCTAGCAGAACCTGGATGACCCGGATGTCCGTGCCCGCCTCGAGGAGGTGCGTCGCGAACGAGTGCCGCAGCAGATGCGGCGTGACGCGCTTGGTGAGCCCGCACTGCCTCGCCGCCTTGCGCAGGGCCCTGCGAAGGTCGTCCCCGCGGAGCGGGCCCCGGTCGGCGCCGACAAAGAGACCGGGGCCCGGTGGACGCACGGCCCGCCAGTATTCGCGGAGCGTCGTGAGCAGTCGACTCGAAAGCATCACGAACCGGTCGCGCCGCCCTTTGCCCGCCCGAACGTGGATGAGCATCCGAAGGCTGTCGATGTCACCAGGCTCGAGCGCGCATACCTCACTGATGCGCAGTCCGCCCCCATAGGCCACCATGACCGCTGCGCGGATCCCAGGCACGCCGATCGCCTCGATCAGCGTCTCAATCTCGGTGCCGCTAAGGATGTCCGGCAGCGTCCGCGGAACCCGCGGCCAGGGGATGCCTGCGACGACCTCGGGCCGTCCCAACGTCCGGGTGAACAGGAACTTCAGGGCCGCCACGAACATCTTGTGCGTCGCCGGACCGACCTTCCGGACCACCAACTGATGCAGCAGGAACCCTCGCACCTCCGCCTCCCCAAGATCCCCCGGTGGCCGCATGTAGTGCGCCACGAACCGCTCCGCGTGTCTTAGGTACTCCGTCTGCGTGCCGGGACTGTAGCCGCCGAGCACCAGATCTGCTTTCATCCGCTCTCGAAGGATTCCCATTCTTCAACTCCTGTCTGTGGGTGAACCAGCACGCGTTGTATGCGTGCCGCCCACAGACTGGAGGCTTCCTGCGCGTCAGAGAATCGCCGACTCGCCGACTGCAATGGGGTCCAGGGGGCGCGCCCCCTGGCGGGTCCGGGCGGAGCCCGGCGGGGTCAGGGGCGGAGCCCCTCTTCCGGCTGCCGCGAAGCGGCTTCGTCCAACACCT
>VGRQ01000535.1 GCA_016875315.1 Deltaproteobacteria bacterium
GCGCCCTCTCCCCCTACCGTCCGCTGCCCTCCGCGCTCCGGCCCTCGGGCCTCCGCGCTCCGGCGTTTGCCGTGCAAGTAGCACGGCAAACGGCGGACTCTCCCCCTCTCCCGTGTCACACTCCCGCTTGGCCGGGGGCTTCGCCCCGGGCGGCTCTAGCCCCAGCCTCCCCAGGCAAGTGCGTAAACTTTTTCGCACCCCCCCTAGCGGTTTGACCGACCAGTCAGTATCTTTGGTGCATGATCACCCGCCGCCAGGTCCTCGCCGCCACCGCCGCCGTCACCGCCATCGGCTCGGGGGGGGTGCTCGCGCACTTGCCGTCCCCGGCACCGGGGCGGAAGCTCTTCTCCGCGGCCGAGGTCGAGGTCGTCACCGCGCTCGCCGAGGCCTTCTTCCCCGCGGGCAACCCCATCGGCGTGGCCGGCGGCGGCGTCGACGTCGCCGGCGAGCTCGACCGCCTGCTCGTCGACGAGCTCGACCACGTGGTGGCGCCCGTGTTTCGCCACCTCCTGCGCGGCATCGAGTACGGCAGCGTGGCCACCCACGGCGCCCGCTTCTCCGCGCTGGAGCCGCTGGCGCGCGAGGAGGTGCTGGCCGAGTGGGCGGAGCCGGCCAACGTGCCGCGGCGCATGGCCTACGAGGTGCTGAAGACCTGCGTGGGCTGGGCCTACTTCAACGCGCCGCAGGTCCGCGCCGCGCTCGGCTGGGAAGCCGAGTGCCACGCTGGCGCCGCGTAGGGCGGCCGGCATGTCGTCGTTCGTCCCCGGAAAGCGCGGGGCGGCTGACTACGCCCTGGACGAGCGCGTCGAGGTCGACGTCGTCGTCATCGGTTCTGGCGCGGGCGGGGGCGCCGCCGCGGCCGCACTCGCCGAGCGCGGCCTCACCGTCGCCGTGGTGGAGGCGGGGAGCCACTGGCAACCGGCCGCCTTCAATCCCTCGGCCACCTGGGCCTGGCGCCACCTGTACGACGGCCGCGGTACCCGGGCCACCAAGGGCAACATGGTGATGGTCCTGCCCGGCGGCCGGGGCGTGGGCGGCAGCACGCTCATCAACAGCGCCATCTGCTTTCGCACCCCCGACGCCGTCCTCGCCCGCTGGCGCGACGACCACGGTTGCAGCGAGTTCGAAGCGGCCTGGATGAACCAGTGTTTCGACCGGATCTGGCAGCGGCTGGGCGTGACGGTCAACCCGGTGGAAGTGCAGCGCGACAACAACCTGGTGTTCAAGCGCGGCGCCGACGCGCTCGGGCTGCGAGGCGACTGGCTCGCCCGCGCCGCCCCCGCCTGCGTGGGCTGCGGCTCTTGCCAGCAAGGGTGCAACATCGGCGCCAAGCAGAGCAGCGATCGTACCTTCCTCGCCGACGCGCTGGCCACCGGCCTCGTGAGCGCGATGGGCGACTGCCGCGTGGAGCGGATCGAGGAAGGAAGGACCGTTGTCGCCAGTGGCGTCACGCTCGACCCGAGCACCGACACGGCGCGCGGCCGCTTCGAGGTCCACGCGCGCCACGCGGTGCTGGCGGCCGGGGCGGTCGGCACGCCGCGGCTACTGCTGGCGAATGGCCTGGGCCAGGGCCCCATCGGCGAGAACCTCCACGTGCACCCCACCGCCGCCACGCTGGCGCGTTTCCCCCACGAGATCAAGCCCTGGACGGGCGTCACCCAGGGCTACTACGTCGACCAGTGGGAGAAGGGCTTCCTCCTGCAAGTGTTCACCGCCCCGCCCGACCAGGCCTGGGTGAGCGTGCCGCTGCCGCCGTCGCAAGCGGTTCAGTGGATGGCCGACCTGCGCCGCTGCGCCATGGCCGGCGCGGTGGTCCACGACGAAGACTCGGTCGGCCAGGTCACCGAGGGCGGGCTCTGGTACTGGCTCGGCGATCGCGACCGGCGCGTGCTCCTCGAGGCAATGCGCACCAAGGCGCGCATCTACTTCGCCGCCGGCGCCGAGGCGGTGGTCTCGGGGATCCACGGCGTCGGCGTGATCGAGCGCCCAGGCGACATCGACGCCGCCATCACCGACGACATCCCCGCGCACGAGATCGGCCTGTACGCGTCGCACCCGATGGGCACCTGTCGCATGGGCGCCGACCCGTCACTCGCCGTGGTGGCGCCGAGCGGCCGGCTGCACGGCCACGAGCGCCTGTGGGTCGCCGACGCCTCGGTGTTCCCCACCTCCCTCGGGGTCAACCCGCAGGTCACCGTCTACGCCATCGGGCTCACCGTCGGGCGCAACGTGGCGGCAGCCTAGCAGGTGGCGTGTGCCTAGGCGGGAGGGTATGCGCGCGGCCCCCCAAGAGGAGCCACCCGCATGTCCACCAAGGCCACCAACATCCACTGGCACGGCGCCAACGTCAGCAACGAGGAGCGCCAGCAGGCGGTCGGCCAGAAGGGCGCCGTCGTGTGGCTCACCGGTCTCTCCGCCTCCGGCAAGAGCACCATCGCGCGGCGCGCCGAGCAGATGCTGCTCGAGCGCGGCTTCTCCGCCTACGTGCTCGACGGCGACAACATCCGCTTCGGCCTCAACAAGGACCTCGGCTTCTCCCCGGCCGACCGCACCGAGAACATCCGCCGCATCGGCGAGGTGGCCAAGCTCTTCGCCGACGCCTGCGTGGTCACCCTCACCGCCTTCATCTCGCCCTACCGGGAAGACCGCGACAAGGTGCGCGCCATCATGCCGGAAGGCACCTTCTTCGAGGCCTACGTCCAGGCCTCCATCGAGGTGTGCGAGAGCCGCGACCCGAAGGGCCTCTACAAGAAGGCCCGCGCGGGCCAGATCCCCGAGTTCACCGGCATCTCCGCCCCCTACGAGGAGCCCCTCTCGCCCGAGATGGTGATCGACACCGGCAGCAAGAGCGTCGACGAGTGCGCGATGGCCATCGTCGAGTCGCTCGCCGCGAAGGGCATCATCAAGCTCTGAGGCGAATCCGCTCCACCAGTCGCGACAGGGCACGGTCGCGGCTGGCGAAGCGCTCGACCCCGCTCGCCGCGACGATCGCGCAGCTCCGGTCGAGGTCGCCGAGACGATTGGCGAACACGAGGTCGCTGCGCGTGCGCGCGCACTGGGCCGTCGCCACCTCGACGAGCTTGTCGTCGCTCCACTCGGGGCTCCCGGCCTTGAAGCTCACGAGGAACACGCCTGGGTCCCAGGTGCGCACGTGGTCGACGATCTTGGGGCCGGGGCGCAGGCGAATCACCAGCTCGGGCTGGCCGCTCGGGATCTTCGTCGCGAGCGCCTCGGCCTCGTAGTCTCCCACGGCGGCGCTGTGAACCAGCACGCCCCCCGGTCGCGACCGGAGGTGCGCCTGCATTCGCGCCATCAGGTCGCGCGTGGACCCGAATTCCTCGCTCGCCACGCTGCTGCCCGCGCGCAGGCAGGCCTCGGCGCTGCCGAGCAGGACCACGTCGTGGGTGGAGGCGAGCGCGCGCGCCAGGGCGAGGCCGGTGCTCCCGGTGGCGCCCGCCGACAGGTAGCGGATGGCATCCACCGGGTTGCGGGTGGCGCCGGCGGTGACGAGGGCGGGGATCACCCGCTGACCGTAATCTGGCGCGGGGATAAGCCGGCGGCGGTGCGATCCCCTCGCCTGCTCGGCCTCCTCGTGTGCCTCGTGTCGGCGCCGACCTTGTCCGGGCTGCACTCGGGCGACCTCGGGAGCGCGGCTGCCCCGCTCGCCGGGCTGGCCGCGTGGGCCTGGACCCGCGCCGCGTGGATG
>VGRQ01000536.1 GCA_016875315.1 Deltaproteobacteria bacterium
CCGCAGTTGTCCCCACTCGGCGCGCACGCGGGCAAGGGCCTCCGGCGCCTTGGCCACCACGAGGAAACCGGAGGTGAGGTTGTCGAGGCGGTGCGCGATGCCGCCCTCGAAGCCACGGGGGAAGCCGGGTGGGGGGGTGATGATGGCGGTGAATCGTCGCAACACGCAGTCTCCTTCGGGGTCCGCGTGCGGCGGGAACACCGGGAGCCCGGCCGGCTTGTCGACGAAGCGCAGGTCGGCGGTCTCGCCCAGGATCACCTTGTCGCAGTATCCGCTCCCCTCGCCACGATACGGGGCGCCCGCGTGAAGTCTCTCGCCCTCCTCCTCGCGCAGTCGCTGGCGCTCGCCGTGGTGCTCACCTGGCCCCTCGCCGCGCACCTCGGGTCCGAGGCGGTGGGCAGCGTGGAGAGCGACACCGTCAAGCACCTCTGGAACCTGTGGTGGATGCGGCAGGAAGCGCTCGGCGGGGCGCCCGGGCTCCTCACCACCGCCGTCAACTTCCCCGACGGCATGGAGCTCTACCCGATCGAGCCGCTCAACGGCTTGATCGCGGTGATTCTCCCGCTGAAGCCGGTGGCGCTCTCCAACGTCCTCGCGCTCCTGCACGTGACGCTCGTGGGCCTGTGTACGGGGTGGCTGGCGGGCCTGGTGTCGGAGTCGCGACTGGGCGCGCACGCGGCAGCCGCGCTGGCGCAGGCGAGCAGCTTCGTGGCCTTCACCCTGCACGTGGGGGTGGGCGAGCTGCGGCAAACGTGGTGGATCCCCCTCGGCCTCGCCGTGCTCTACAAGGCCCACCAGACGCGGCAGTGGCGCTGGTTCCTGGCGCTCGGGCTCACCCTCGCCGCCTGCGTGATGTCCTGTTTCTACCACGGGCTGTTCCTCGCTCTCGCTGTCTCGACGTGGGCGCTGCTCACACTCCGCCCGTCGATCACGCTCCTGGGGGGCTACGCGCTCGCTGCCGCCCTGGGCATCGCCATCGCCGTGCCCACCTTGAAGAGCTTTTCCACCACCTACCGGGGCGACCCGCCCGCCGAGGTGCTCGAGGAACAAGGGGCGATCCGCCACGGGTATCGCCTGTCGGCGGCGCACCTCGACCACCTCGTGGAGTGGCGCGAGGCCAGCCCCGCGCCCGACCAGCGACAACAGCGCGCCTACACCGGCGGCCGCTACCTGGGCTGGGGGACGCTCCTGCTCGCCATCCTCGGCCTCGCGGCCGCGCCGCGGCGTGCCTACCCCTGGGTGGCGGTGTCGGGGGTGGGCATCCTGCTGGGGCTCGGCAGCGTGGTGTGGTGGAACGACCAGATCCTGAAGTTCGGGAACACCACCCTCGTGCTGCCCTTCACGTGGATGAACGCCGCGATGGCGAAGCACGCCGAGGCGATCAATTTCCCGGCGCGTTTCCTCGCGCTCCCCGCCATCGCCCTCCCGGTGCTCGCCTCGCTCGCGATGCGCTGGCGATGGCTGGCGCTTGCCGTTCCGCTCGCCGCCTACGACATGGTGGTGCACGATCTCGTGCCCTGGCCCCGCGCGACCGTGGCCCTGCCCTCGATGCGGGGGCTCGATGGCGACGCCCTCGTCGAGGCGGGCATTACCGGGCCGGTCGCCGACCTTTCCCTGGCCGCCGAGAGCAATGAGGAGTCGCGACTTCGTGCCGTCGCCCTGCAGCTCGCCACGGGACTGCCGTCGTCGGGGGTCCCGATCGAGCGCCTCGACAACTGGGCCAGCTCCGGCCGGGAATGGCTCGCACAGCACGAGCTCACCCGGCTCGGCAACCTCGCCGATCGCCCCAATTTGCCCACGCCCTCCTTGTCGAGCCTCGACGCCGACCTGGTGGCGCTCCGCGAGCGCGGCTACACCAGCATCGCCATCACCTTCCGCGAGCAGGCGCACGATGCGCGGGTGGAGAGCGTGCTCACCCCCGTGCTCGGGGCGCCGATCCGCGCCGACCACGCGCTCTTGTGGCCACTCGCCGCACCCTAGCTTCGGCTAGACTAGGCGCGCGATGATCACCCCCCTCCTCCTCGTCGCGGCCGCCGCCGCCTACGAGTCCGATTCACAGGACGTTCGCCTCGTCGACGAGGCCGGCGTCTTCGAGAACATCGAGTTCACCACCGGCATGATCCCCGAGGGCAGCCCCATCGGGGTGGAGTTCCGCGTGGAGTCCAACGGCGGCACCACGGTGCTGATGGAGGGTTTCGCCGACCTCACCTGGCCCGACAACGTCACCTGGCTCGCCACCGGCGACCCCGGGACCGGCCTCTTCTCCCTGTCGGCCTCGCTCGACGCCATCACCAGCGTGAAGGTCGACCTCTCCGACTACGGGCTCGGGGAGTACGAGAGCGAGCTCGACCATCGCACGCTCAACATGGACGGCAGCGAGCGTTTCGATCCCTTTGTCTTGCCCGGCGCGGTGCAGGAGTACGTGGAGATCGTCGACACCACCGACAGCACCCAGCTCATCCAGTACAGCTACGAGATCTTCGCCGGGGTGTCGCTCGACTTCTACGCCGACATGACCCCCACCTTCACCGTCGGCTTCGCGGGCGTGCAGTGGATCGTCAACGAGGGCGTGATCACCAGCGAGAACGAGTCGGTTGTGCTCACCCCCGAGCAGGCTGCCGACTTCGTCGTCGACTCGGTGTACCGCGGCGAGTACAGCGGCAGCATCGCGCTGGTGTTTGCCCCCACCATCAGCGTGTCGGCGCCGATCGTCGGGTCGATCCCCATCGTGAGCTTCGAGTACCCGCTGGAGCTGCTCAGCGACAGTTTCCTCCAGGACTTCGAGCCCACCTCGTACACCTTCCCGATGCCGATGCTCGTCCCCGGCTCCGACGCGGAAGACCTCGGCGAGGTGGATCTCGGCACGCTCGCCACCGTCAACATCCCGGTGCAGAACGCGGGCAACCTCAACCTCTACGGCAACGCCAGTATCGAGGGCGACGCCGCCTTCACCGTGTACCCCACCACCTTCAACGCCGTCCCCGGCACCGAAGACGGCCTCGTGGTCAGCTTCTCGCCCACCGTCGAGGGCGCCGCCAGCGCCGAGCTGGTGCTCACGTCGAACGACCCGGCCTACCCCGACGTCCGGGTGAGCCTCGCGGGCACCGGCATCGACAACTCCGACGAGGGCCAGGACGTGGGCGACGACAAGGTGGTGACCGCCGAGACCACGAGCTGCGGCTGCCAGTCGCCGGGGATGGCGGTGCCCTCGCTGTTCGCGAGCCTCGCGGCGCTCTCCCTGGCGTGGCGCAGGCGGGCGTGAAGCACATCCCGACGCTGCCCTACGCCGTGGGCGCGGCCAGCACGCGCACGGGGCCCAAGCATGCCGCGAACGAAGACCAGTACCGCATCCTCGACGTGAATCACCTGGCGGTGTCGTTCTTCCGGAAGGGCTCGATCTTCATGGTCGCCGACGGCGTGAGCACCGTCCCGCGGGGGCGCGAGGCGGCGGAGACGGTGTGCTCCCGCATCGACACCTTCTTCGACCGCTTCGCCGAGCCGCGGGTGAGCTCGCTCGCGCAGCTGGTGTCGGAGGTCGACTGGGAGCTGCGCGGCCTCGGCCACGCGCAGGCCGCGTGTACCTGCTCGGTGCTCTGGCTCGCCTACGGCCAGGCCAACGTGGTGCACGTGGGCGACTCCCAGCTCTACCGGGTGCGCCACGGCGACTGCCTGCGCATCACCCAGTCGCACAAGGGCG
>VGRQ01000537.1 GCA_016875315.1 Deltaproteobacteria bacterium
GGCGGAGTCCACGGCAGCCGCGTATCGCGCCGCACCGCGCCGGTCGCCGGGGGCGACGATCACGCGCCCACCGGGCTAGGACCGCGCGATGCGACAGCTCACCCCCTCGGTGGAGGACTACACCATCCACCGCGAGCCCTTCTACCGGGCGGTGGCCGACGAGATCGACATCTTCGAGAACGCGTGGAAGGCGCGCTTGCCGGTGCTCCTGAAGGGCCCCACCGGCTGTGGGAAGACGAGGTTCGTCGCTCACATGGCACACCGCCTGGGCCGCCCGATGGTGACGGTGGCCTGCCACGAGGACCTCTCCGCGAGCGACCTGCTCGGTCGCTACCTCCTCACCGGCGACGAGACGGTGTGGGTCGATGGCCCGCTCACGACGGCAGTCCGCCATGGCGCCATCGTCTACCTGGACGAGGTGGTCGAGGCCCGGAAAGACACGCTGGTCGTCATCCACCCGCTCACCGACGACCGTCGCATCCTGCCCATCGACCGTCTCGCGACTGTCCTCGAAGCACCTGCCGAGTTCATGATGGTGGTGAGCTACAACCCAGGCTACCAGTCGGTTCTCAAGGAGCTCAAGCCCTCCACTCGCCAGCGTTTCCTATCGGTCGACTTCCGCTACCCGCCGCCCGACATCGAGCGGGAGATCGTGCAGCGGGAGTCGGGGCTCGACGCGGAGCGCGGCGGGCGCCTCGTCAAGATCGGCGAGAAGATCCGCAACCTCACCGACCGGGGCCTCGAGGAGGGCGTGTCCACCCGCCTGCTGGTGTACTGCGGCAAGCTCCTCGCCCAGGGTGTGGAGCCACGCTCGGCCTGCCGCGCCGCCTTCACCCGTACCCTCACCGACGACCGCGATCTCGGTCGCACCATCGACGAGATCGTGGCGGACTACTTCTAGGCCCGCCGTTGGCGCGTCGCGACAAGCTACTTGGCGGCGCGGCGCGGAGGGTGCGCGCGGCAAGCACGCGCTTCTTCGACGACGCCACCGTCCCGCCCTGGGCGAAAGACCTCGCCCCCCTGCTCCGCCTCGCGCGGGCCGACACCGCGGCCCTCCGCGCCTGGATGCGCTACCGCGCCGCCATCCGCGACGGCATTGGCGAGGCCGAGGCCGAGTCCTACGGCCGCCTCGTGGCCCGCGTGGCCATGCGCGACGGCGAGCTCGCGCGCGTGGTGGCGGTCACCATCCCCGACCACATCGCCCGCGTGCCCGTGTCGCGACGAGCAGTTTACTTCAGGCTGCTGGAAGAGGTGGCCGGGTCGCGCCCCGAGGCCCTCGCCGTCCTGGCGCGCACCCTGCCCGACCTGGTCGACACCATGGACGAGGACCGGCTCCGCCGCTTCGTGGTGCAGGGGGTGGAGATCCACGCCCAGTCGCACCAGCGCGCCGAGAGCTTCCTCAAGAAGGAGTCCGACGCCGCGCACGCCGCCGTGAAGGCCCTCCACGCCGGTGTGCGCCTCGCCGACGTGTCGCGCACCCTCACGCTCTACGCCCGCGCCCACTGCGGGGAAGACGTCCAGGTGCGGGCGGGGAAGGGGAAGGCCTTCTCCGATGGTCACCACGTGTACTTGCCCGAGCACGTGGAGAAGTTCGGCGACGAGCGCGACTTCGCCGTCTACCGCGTGCTCACCGCCGTGGGCGCCGGGTACCTTGAGTTTGGCACTTTCGACCTCGACCTCGCCCGCGTGCCCGCACCGTCGGGTGGCTGGCCCGACGCCGCCGAGGGCGAGAGCGAGCTGGAACGCTACTTCCGCGCCTTCGGTAACCGCTCGCTGGCGCGGGAGATCTTCCAGCTCCTCGAAGACGCTCGCGTCGAGGCGCGGCTACGCGAGGAGTACCCGGGCATCGCCCGCGATCTCGGCGCCGTCGGCTCCACCCTCCGGGGACAGCGACCAGCGCCCGAGGCCCCCGCTGCCCGCGCGGTGGAGGCGCTGGCGCGCGAGGCCTGGGGACTCGAGCCCTTGCCGGTGAACGAGGAGATCGCGCTGGCGCTGGCGCCCTTGCGCGAGGCGCTGGGCCGGGCCGCCGCGCTCGACGTCAACGAGGTCGCCCGCGCGGTGAGCGAGGGCTACGGCCGCGTGGAAGGGCTGATGCTTCGCGCCAAGGATGGCAAGCCGCCCCGCAGCCAGGGCAGCGAGCGACTCCGCATGCCGGGCGATCGCGGCGAGCCGCAGGAGAGTCCACTGGCGCCGCCGGAGCTGGGCGCGCGCATCGCGCCCGAGGAGGCCGGCGCCGAGGAGCGCCAGCGGGAAGACGAGGCCCGGCGGCTACGAGAAGAGGCGGCGAACCGCGGCGAGCAGCTCTCGGCGGCCGAGGCGCGGGAGCGCGTGCGAGAGCAGGAGCGGCGGCGGCGCGAGCTGATGGAGCAGACGGCCTACGCCCAGATGGAGGCGATGCTCGATCGGCACCGCCCGCCCGGCGGCGCGCTGGTCGACCCGGGCGCGGAGCGCGACGACGCGCCCCCGGCCGCCGCCACCGGCATCCCGCAGGACCCCGACGTCGTCGCGACGGGGCGCAACTTCGTCTACCGCGAGTGGGACGCGACGATCAACGATCACAAGCCGCGGTGGGTGGTGGTCCGGGAGTCGCGACTTCGCGAGGGCGACCGCAGTTTCGTCGACGAGGTGATGGAGCGCGAGCGCCACGCCATCGAGCGCTTGCGACGGCGTTTCGAGGCGCTTCGCCCCCAGGGACGGACGATGATCCGCGGGCTCACCGATGGCGACGAGCTCGACATCGACCGGGTGATCGACGGGGCCGTCACCGGGCGCATCACCGGGGATTTCCCCGACCGGGTGTACCGGCGTGCCCTGCCCGAGCGTCGCGACGTGGCCGTGACTTTCCTGCTCGACATGTCCTCGTCCACCAACGAGGCCACGGCGGCGGGGGGGCAGCGCCGGGTGATCGACGTCGAGAAGGAGGCGCTCATCGTCATCGCCGAGGCGCTGCACGCCATCGGTGACGCCTTCTCGATCTACGGCTTCAGCGGCTACGGTCGCGACCACGTGGCGTTCTACGTGGCCAAGGAGTTCCGCGACGCCTGGGACGACCGGGCGCGGGAGCGCGTGGGGCGCATCTCCTTCAAGATGGAGAACCGCGACGGCGCCGCCATCCGGCACGCCACGCGCAAGCTGCTCGCGGAGCCGGCGCGCACGCGGCTGCTGTTCCTGCTCAGCGACGGCAAGCCGCTGGACTGCGGCTGCGACCACTACTACGACCGCTACGCCCAGGAAGACACCAAGGCGGCGCTGCGGGAGGCGCGTCGCGAGGGGGTGCATCCCTTCTGCATCACCGTCGACCCCACCGGCCCTGGCTACCTCAAGCGCATGTACGGCGAGGTGGGCTACTGCGTCATCGACCGCGTGGAGATGCTCCCGGCGCAGATCGTCAACGTCTACCGGCGGCTGGCGCTGTGAGCGTGTCGCGACAGGTGCTGGCCGGGCCGCGCGGGGCCTCGGTGATGGTGTTGGCCCCCGGCGACGCCCCGCCGGATCGCGGCGTGGTGCTCTGCCCGGAGGTACGCGGCGTCGACGCCAACATCGAGCACTACGCGACGCGGCTCCTCGACGAGGGCTACCGGGTGGCCGTGGTCGACCCCTGGGCGCGCCACGGCGGCCCGCCCGCGCTCGACACGCCGGCGGCCATCTCGGCGGCCGTCGCCCGCCTCGACGACGGGCTGGCCC
>VGRQ01000538.1 GCA_016875315.1 Deltaproteobacteria bacterium
CGGTGGCGGCGAAGGAGATTCCGAGGTTGATGCTCGACGTGGTCTTGCCCTCGCGGGGGCCCGCCGAGGTGATGAGCAGGCGGCGAGGCGGCTGCCCGTCCTCGCGCGCCGAGAAGTTGACGCTGGTGCGGATGTTGCGGATGAACTCGGCGAAGGCCGATTTCGGGTACTTGTAGCTGTAGAGATACCGCTCGCGCGCGATCTCCCAGCCCTCGCCGGCCAGCCCCGGCACGCTCGGGATGATGCCGAGGAAGGGGATGCCCAGCGCCTCCACCTCCTCCCGCGTCTTGATCGTCGTGTCCATGTAGTCGAAGAAGAGCGCCAGCGACACGCCCGCGAGCAGGCCGGCGGCGATCGCCAGCGCGATGTTGCGGAGGTAGTTCGGCTCCACCGGGTCGGCCTCGGCCAGCGCGGTGTCGATGATGCGGATGTTGTTCTCTTTCAGCGAGGCGGTGACGGCCATCTCCTGCTGCCGCGCGAGGAGCTCGTCGTAGATGCGGCGCTTGGCCTCGAGGTCGCGCTTGAGCAGGTTGTACTCGGCCTGGGGGCCGTTGGCCGACAAGGCCGTCGACGTGAGCGCGTCGATGGTACTGCCCAGCTCCACCACCGCCCGCTCGGCCTCCTCGCGCATGGCGGCGCGGCGCCCAAGCTCGGCCGCCGCCTCGCCTCGGATCTGGCGCTCGATGTCCTCCACGCGCGCGCGGGCCTCCACCACCTGCGGCATCTTCTCGCCGTACTTCTGCTCCAGCGCCGCCAGCTCGGTGGCCAGCTCCGCGTGATTCTCGCGGAGTTGCGACATCAGCTCGCTCGCCACGAGCAGCGACAGCCGGGTGGGGTTGTCCTGTCGCGACACGGCCGAGGCGAGTCCCTCGTACTCCGCCTGCCGCCGCGCCAGCTCGGCCTCGGCGCGCCCCTTGTCGATCGAGAGTTGCTCGATCTGCTGGCTGGCCACGTGCCCCTTCTCGTCGGTCGACAGCGCGATCTGGTTGTTCTTCCGCCGGAAGTCCTGGATGGACTCCTCGGCTAGGCGCACGTCGTCCTGGGCCTTCTTGGTTTCCGAGCGCAGCCACGCGAGGCCGTCCTGGATGCCCTGATTGATCTCGCGGTAGTTGCTCTCCACGAAGGTCTCGGTCCACGCGGCGTTGACCTGCTCGGCGAGGTCGGGACTCGCGGCGCGCACGTACACCCACACCAGCCGCGTCTTGGGGATCGGCTCGATGTTGACCTGCTTCTTGAGAGCCTCGACCGGCTCGTCGAGGTCGCGATACAACTCGTGCTCGGCGAGCCCCAGCCGGTCGAAGACGGCCTGCGCGTGGGAGCGCGACCAGAGCTTCTTGTGCTGGGTGTTGTAGTACTCCTGGTCGGTGAGGTACTGGCCCGAGCCGTACTCGCCGATGGCGGAGATGCCGCCGGTGGGCGCGCGCGGCTGCGCGTCGATCTGCAACGACGCCGAGGCCTGGTAGACCGGCGGCGTGAGCAGGGTGACGACGGTGACGCTGCCGACGATCAACGCGAAGGCGGTGATGAGCGTCCAGATGCGCTTCCGCACGGTGCGCCAGTAGTCACGGAGATGCAGCATCTCCGTGATGGAGACTTCGCCGGCATCGTCGCGCATCGAGCGACGGCCGCGGTGGCTCCGGCTGGGGGGTGCGGACAGGCAGGCTCCGGCGTAGAGGTGCAACGTACCCTCGTTGGCCCAGGAGTCCAAATGGCCCGCCCCGCACCCGCCTCCGCCCGCGCCGTGGTGATCGGGCTCGACGGGGCCACGTGGTCGCTCCTCGACCGGCTGATTCTCGAGGGCGTCATGCCCAACCTCGATCGCCTGCGCCGCGAGGGGGTGCACGGCCCCTTGTGGTCGGTGGTGCCCCCGATGACCGCCACCGCGTGGACCTCCTTCCAGACCGGCAAGGGACCAGGCAAGCACGGCGTCTACGACTGGACCGAGCCGGTGGCCGGCACCTACCTCTACCGGCCCATCGACAGCACCCGCGTGCTTTCCAAGACCATCTTCGAGCTGCTCTCCGAGGCCGGGCGGCGCGTGTCGACCGTCAACCTCCCGCTCACCTTCCCGGCGCGGCCGGTCAACGGCGTGGCGGTGGGCGACATGCTCACCCCCGCGAAAGACACCCCCGGCTTCCTGTCGCCGCCGAGCTTCCGCGCCACCCTCGACCAGGTGTCGCCCAACTACCAGATCGACACCCACCTCTGCGACAGCGAGGCCGACCTGCTCCCCTTCCTCGAGCGCCTGCGGGTGCTCATCGAGGAGCGCGGCAAGCTGGTCCGTCACCTCATGGAGGCGGAGCCCTGGGACCTGTTCGCCTGCGTGTGGGTGGAGATGGACCGCATGCAACACTGCCTGTGGCACATCTTCGACCCGCTGCACCCCCGCCACGACGCGGCGCTGGCGGCGAAGTTCCGCGAGCGCATCCTCGACGTGTATCGGCTGCTCGACGTGCGCATCGGCGAGATGGTGGAGCGCCGCCCCGAGGGCAGCAACGTGTTCTTCATCTCCGACCACGGCTTCGGCCACTGCCGCTACAAGGTGTTCCTCAACACCTGGCTGCACCAGGAGGGTTTCCTCACCTTCAAGGAAGGCGGCCGCGAGCAGCGCGACCGGCTGCGCAAGGTGCGCGGCGTCCTCGACCGCGCCGGCATCAGCACCCGCAAGATCCTCGACACCGCCCGCAAGCTAGGCGGCGACGCGCTCCTGCGCGGCGCGGGCGACAACCTCTCTCGCTTCGCGGCCGAGATCGACTGGGAGCACACCCAGGCCTTCTGCCACGGCACCAACGCGATACGGATCAACCTCCGCGGCCGCGAGAAACACGGCAGCGTCGACCCGGCCGAGTTCGACGAGGTTGTCGACCGCCTCAAGCGACGACTGGAAGCGCTCACCGACCCCGAGGGCAACCGGGTGATCAGCCGCGTCCGCCGCCGCGAGGAGCTCTACAAGGGGCCCCACGTCGATCTTGCCGCCGACCTGCTCATCGCCGACCACGACGACAGCGTGTGGTTCTACTACTCCGAGGGCGAGGTGCCCACCGACGTGTTCGAGCCCAGCGGATGGGCCAGCGGCAATCACAAGCCGGACGGCCTTTTCTGCGCCTGGGGCCCGGACATCCGCGCGGGCGAGCACCGCGACGGCACCTCGATCAACGACATCACGCCCACGATCCTCGCGCTCATGGACGTACACCTGCCCGACGACATCGACGGCGAGGTGCTGCGCGACGTCGTCCGGCCGGGGCGAGCCTTGCGTCCCCGGTGGACAGAGGCAGAGGCCTACGTCTCCGCCGCCCGCGAGAGCGACGCGGAGACCGACCGTCAGATCGAGGAGCGTCTCCGGGGGCTGGGCTACCTACAATGAGCTTTGCCTATGTCGACCCGGTCGACCAGTCGCCGCTGCGCCCCGAGGGGGGCGACCTCTTGTCGGCCGCCGGGCGACGATACCCCGCTTTCGGCGGTGGTTTCGACCTGCGTCCGGGCGCGGGCGACGACAACAAGCAGCTCCAGGCCGACATCTACGACCAGATGCTCGGCGAGCTCACCGACTTCGACCACCCCCACAACCTCACACTCGTCCACCAGAAGGCCCTGCTCGACCGGCTCGTCTTGCGCCACGGCGACCACGTGCTGGAGATCGGCGGCCACC
>VGRQ01000539.1 GCA_016875315.1 Deltaproteobacteria bacterium
ACGACGAACCGCGCGCGGCCGGTGAGATCATTGTGGACAACCACCTGCTCGAACGCCCCGACCGCGCTGACCAGCGCCGCGGCGTCCTCCGCGCGCCGGGCGTCGACCTCCAGCGCGAGGATCCCCGCCGGCGCCAGCACCGGCGCCGCGCCGGAGACGATGGCGCGAATAGCCGCCATCCCGTCGCGCTCGGCGAAGAGCGCGAACGACGGCTCCCAGTTGCGCACCAGCTCGGGCAGCGCGTCCGCCTCCGTGGGCGCAATATACGGCGGGTTGGCGACCAGTGCGCCCAGCGACTCGCCGGAGAGCGGCGCGCACCAGCTCCCGGCGCGGAACTGCACGCGGGCGCGCGCCCCCTCGGGGATGGCGCGCAGGTTGTGTCGCGCCACGGTGAGCGCGTCGCTGGAGATGTCGGTGGCGATCACGCGGTCGTAGCGTCCCTCGGCGGCGAGCGAGAGCGCGATGGCCCCCGACCCCGTGCCGACATCGGCGATCGTCCCGGCGCCCGCGGTCGCGGCGAGGACGAGATCGACGAGCATTTCCGTTTCCGGACGCGGAATGAGCACGCGCTCATCCACGTAGAGCGTCAGGGAACGGAAATCGGCGCGCCGCACCGCGTACTGGAACGGCATCCCGCGCTTCAGCCGCTCCGCCGCCTCGCTGAGCGCCACGAGCGTCGCCGGGGCCAGCACCTCTTCGCGGTGCGCGGTGGGCCAGAACTTCGGCTGGTTGAGCACCGCGGCGATCAGGTCGCGGGCCTCCTCGCGCGCCGCCATGCCGCTGTTGCGCCCCAGCTCGTCGGCCAGCGCGTCGAGCATCTCGCCGATCGTGCCGCCGCCCGAGGCCGCCGAGTGAATGTCGGCGGGCAACTCCACGTCCCGCAGCGACCGCACGTAGGGTCCCGAGTCCCGCTTATCCGTGCCTGAGTTTACCGAATCCGTCATCGCCGCCCCGAGTCCGCCGTCCGCCGTCCACCGTCCACCGTCTGTATCATCTACCTCGCGCGTCAGCTTCGCGTCATTCGCTTCCGCCCGACAGCCGCTCCTCCAGGTCCGCCGCCTTCAGCGCTTCCATGAGCGGTCCGAGCTTCCCGTCAAGCACGCCCTGCAAGTCGTGCGTCGTGAAGTTGATCCGGTGGTCGGTGATGCGGCTCTGCGGGAAGTTGTACGTGCGGATCTTGGCCGAGCGGTCGCCGGTGCTCACCGCGCTGCGCCGCAGGCGCGAACGCTCGGCCTCCTGCTCGGCGATGCGCTGGTCGAGCAGGCGCGAACGCAGCACCTCCATGGCCTTCGCCTTATTCTGAATCTGCGACCGCTGGTCCTGCTGCGTGACGACGATCCCCGTGGGAAGGTGGGTGATGCGGACGGCGGAGTCGGTGGTGTTGACTCCCTGGCCGCCCGGTCCCGAGGCGCGGTAGACGTCGATGCGGAGGTCCTTGTCCTCGATGGCGATGTCCACGTCCTCGGCCTCGGGCAGCACCGCGACGGTCGCCGCCGACGTGTGGATGCGCCCCGCCGCCTCGGTGGCCGGCACGCGCTGCACGCGGTGCACGCCCGCCTCGCGGCGCAATTCGCCGAAGGCGCCCGACCCGCTCACCTTGAAGACGGCCTCCTTGTAGCCGCCGAGCGTGCCGTCAGAGAGGGCCAGCGTCTCCAGCTTCCACCCGCCGTGGCGCTCGATGTAGCGGGTGTACATCCGGTACAGGTCGGCGGCAAAGAGCGCCGCCTCGTCGCCGCCCGTGCCGGCGCGGATTTCGACGATCGCGTTGCGGTCGTCGAGCGGATCCGGGGGAACGAGGAGCGGCTTGATCTCCTCCTCGAGGGCGGGGATGGCGGCCTCGAGTCGCGCCCTCTCTGCCTGGGCCTCTTCCCGCAGTTCCGGGTCATCCAACGCAACGAGCTCGCGCACCTGCGCGAGCTCGTCTTCAAGCTTGTTCAGGCGGTTGGCGCGCGCGACGAGCCCGGCCAACCTCTGATGCTCACGGCCCAGCTCGGCCAGCCGCTTGGCGTCCCGGAGGACGGCGGGGTCGAGCAGATCGCGTTCGACGTCGGCCGCGCGCTTGAGCGCGTCGGCGAGGCGGTCGCGCAGGCTCAGACCGAGGCCTTCCGCTTGAACTTCTGGTTGAAGCGCTCCACACGGCCGGCCGTGTCAATGAGCTTCTGCTTGCCCGTGTAGAACGGGTGGCAGTTCGAGCAGATGTCGAGATGGATCTCGTCGCGAACGGACCGGGTCTGGAACGTGTTGCCACATGCGCAGTGCACGGTCGTGGTCGCGTAGACGGGATGAATATCGGCCTTCACAGGGGACTCCACTTTAGTGTTCGGAGAGAGCTTGATAATATACCTCGTTTGGGGGTCGGGATTCAAGCGGCCAACTATAAGAGCGTTTGACGCCCGACGCCCCGACTGGTAAGTTCGCCACGGATAGCAAGTTCGGGCGGTTCGTCCCCAGCCTCCCTCCCCCGTGCCATCGATCGCCAACTTCCTCGCCACCGTCCCGCTCTTCAAGTCGCTGGACGCTCCGGAACGGGAGCGTTTCGCTGAACTGGTGCGAGAGAAGAGCTACCCCAAGGGGAGCGTCATCCTGTTCGAGGACGACCCGGGCGACGCCCTGTTCGTGGTGCGCCCGGGGCGCGTCAAGGTGGTGCTCCTCGCCGAGGATGGACGCGAGGTCATCCTCAGCCTGATGGGCGTCGGCGAGTACTTCGGCGAGCTGTCGTTGATCGACGACCAGCCGCGCTCGGCGCACGTGATCGCGATGGAGGAATCCTCGCTCCTCGTCCTGCGCCGCGATGACTTCCGTCGCCGCGTCGAGTCGAGCCCCGGGGTGGCGTGGGCGCTCCTGCAGGAGCTTTCCCACCGGCTGCGCCGGGCCGACGAGAAGATCGGGAATCTCGTCCTTCTCGACGTGCCCGGGCGGATCGCGCGCATGCTCCTCGACGCCGCGGCGGAGGGCGACGACGACCTGATCGACAAGCCGCTGACGCACCAGACCATCGCGCACGTCATCGGGGCGAGCCGCGAGACCGTCTCGCGCGCGATGCGCGATTTCCAGGATCGGCAGTGGCTGACCACCGAGCGACGCCGCATCCGCCTGCTGAACCGTGCCGCGCTCCAGGAGCGCGCCCAGCACCGGATGTGACCCGCATCACGGAGCGCCCGTGACGATCCGCAATGCCTGTCTCCGCCCCTGCGATGTAGGTTTCCGCAGATGACGCTTCGCGTGCAGTTCTGGGGGACCCGCGGGTCCATCCCGAGCCCGGGTCGGAAGACGGTGCGCTACGGTGGCAACACGCCGTGCCTCGAAATCCGGACGGAGGAGGGGTGGCTGGTGATCCTGGACGCTGGCACCGGCATCCGGGAACTGGGGCTCTCGCTGCTGGACCGGTCCGATGGCGCGCCGCTGGAGGGAGACATCTTCCTCACGCACGCCCACTGGGACCACATTCAGGGCATTCCGTTCTTCGCCCCGATTTTCCAGCGCGGGAACCACTTCACGATCTGGGGTTCGAAGGCGCTGGAGGGCAGCGTGGACCGGGTGGTGCGGGACCAGATGTCGCCCGTGGTCTTCCCGGTGACGTTCGAGGAGCTGGATGCGCGGATCGACTTCTCGTCCATCGCGGCCGGGGA
>VGRQ01000540.1 GCA_016875315.1 Deltaproteobacteria bacterium
AGCTCGATGGCAACTGGGTGGAAGGCTGGAGCAACTCCAACCAGGCCGACGCCGACGAGGGCTACCTCACCTACTTCCTCAACGCGGGCACCTTCCAGCTCAACCCGTCCAACACCGGAGACTACTGGATCTTCGACGAGGACTGGTACGCCGGGGCAGGCTTCGGCCGCTTCGGCGACGAGACCTTCTACCTCTACAGCACCGACTACATGGACCCGGAGTACACCCCGCTCTGGGTGGGCGTCGACGACGAGGGCGGCGTGACCGGTGGCTACGGCAGCTACGGCACCGAGGTGTTCGAGGAGCTCGAGTGCGGGGGCGGCGACGACAACTGCAACCAGTTCAGCGACTACGCCGACTTCGTCCAGATGCTGAAGGACAACGCCAACAACGGCGGCTACAACAAGAGCGACGTCTACGTCGATCCCATCGACACCGAGCTCGAGCGCTACGGCCTCATCAGTCGCGACGACCAGCCCTTCACCCTCAAGGTGGAAGACAACAGCTGGCGCCCCACCGAGGCGGGCGACGGCAGCAACGCGGTGGGCTTCGACAACTGGGCGGGCCTCAACCCCTCCTGGGTGCGCCTGAAGACCTCCCAGGAAGAGCTCGCCGAGATCGAGCCCGGCACGCTCGCGAAGCCGATCGAGGGCGACTTCCAGCTCTACCTCTTCAGCAGCAGCACCGCCTCGGTGCTGGTGGTGAACGGCTCGTTCACCATCAACAACGTCGAGGAAGACCGGTGGGGCTGGGACGCCACCCTCGACGAGGAGAAGCGCGCGGAAAACAGCACCCCGAGTTGCGGGGACTGAGTTAGACTCCCAGGAGCCGGGACGTCTGCATCGAGCGGGTGCGTCCCCCTTCAGACGCCTGTTCGTCCAGAGGCCCGGCACCCCTTCCAACCCCCTCCGTCCCCCTCCGGACGGCGGGGGTTCTGGTTTTTCGACCTACCGGATCCGGCGGCTCACTTCCTTGAAGTGCGGGCCGCCGGCGCGACCGAGCAGGCCGAAGAGGATGGTCTCCGAGGGCAGCACGGTGGCGCCGGCGTCCTTCACCCAGGCGAGCCCGTGGTTCCAGTCGGCGTCTTGTCGCGACACGCAGGCGTCGGCAGCGACGATCACCTGGTAGCCCGAGGCGAGGAGCCCGGTGGCGGTGTGGGCCACGCAGATGTGGGTCTCCATGCCGGCGAGGATGACGACGCGCCGGTCGGCGAGCCGAGGGAAGAATCCCTCCTCGTCGGTGGCGGCGAAGGCGTTCTTCACGAGCGGCTCGGTGGCGGCGAGCGACGGCACCGTGGGCCCGAGCCCCTGGGGGTACTGCTCGGTGAAACACACCGGCATCCCGAGGGCGCGGGCGAGGTACAGGAGGTTGCCGGTGGCTTTCAGCGCCCGATCGCGCTGCGGCTCGGGCATGGCGGCGAAGAGGCGCTCCTGGAAGTCGATGACCACGAGCTGGTGCTGGGCGGGGTCGAACATGGGGCAAAGGTATTGCGCCCGCGGGCGGCCGGCGGGCTAAGCCGCGGGCGTGCTGGCCGTGGCGCTCCTCGCCTGCTCCCAAGCCCCCGACGTGGGCGTGTACCGCTCGGGTCGCAACGCGGTGCTGCGCGGCAAGCTCGAGGGCGAGGTGATGCTCTGGGGGCCGGAGGGCACGGCCAGGCGCACGCCCACCCTCGACGACAAGGGCAATAGCTGGCTCGGCGAGGCAGGGCCGCTCTGGCGCACGTCGCGAGAGATCCCGGCCCCGGCGAAGGCCGCTCCGGTGACGGCCGCGCTCGCCGAGCGTGCCTCCTTCCGCATGCGCGAGGTGATCGGGGCCGAGGCCAGCGCCTACCCCGAGGCCGACCGCGCCTCGGGCGTGGCGCTGCGCAGCATGATCAAGGTCCGGCAAGACCTCGCGCCGCCGGTCTACCTGGTGGTGGCCACGCGCGGGCAGCACGGCATCCCCCAGCCGGGCGGCGGCTCGTCGCCGGTGAGCGACCCGCGAGACTGCCAGGCCAGCCTCGCCATCCTCGACGCCGAGATGGAGAAGGTGTTGTCGAGCATCCCGGTCGACGGCGCCACCGTGACCTGCGCCGTGCCGTCGTTGTTGTCGCCGGTCGACAAGGACGGGGACGGTGGTCGCGATGTCATCGTACACGGCCAGGCCGACGGCAAGGGATTCCGCCAGTGGTTCGCCATCGACGGCAACCAGCTCGTGCCGGGGCCCGGCTCGGCGTGGACGGAGATCCCGTGATCCGGCTCGACGGGCAGGGGCTCGGGCTCGGCGAGGTGGCGCGCGTGGCCCGCGAGCGGGCGCCGGTGGCGCTGGCCGATGATGCTCGCGTCGCGATGGCGCGCAGCTACCAGTGGGTGTGCTCCGTTCGCGACGGCACCGCGCCCATCTACGGCATCAACACCGGCTTCGGTTCGCTCGCCCGCGTGCGCATCAACCCCGCCGACACCGCCACCCTCTCGCGCAACCTCATCCGCAGCCACGCGGCCGGCGTGGGCGCGGCCTGCCCCCCCGACGTGGTGCGCGCGATGATGCTCTTGCGCGCCAACGCCCTCGCCCGCGGCGCGAGCGGCTGTCGCGCGGCGCTCGTCGACACCCTCTGCGCGATGCTCGACCGCGGCGTGGTCCCCATCGTGCCGCGGCAGGGCTCCTGCGGCAGCTCGGGCGACCTCGCGCCCCTGTCGCACCTCGGCCTGGTGGCCTTTGGCGAGGGCGGCGAGGCCTGGCTCGACGGCGACCGTGTCGCCGGCCCCGAGGCGATGCGCCGGGCGGGGATCGCCACCCTCGCGCCCGAGGCCAAGGACGGCCTCGCGATGACCAACGGCGCGCAGCTCACCACGGCCATTGCCGCGCTCGCGTGCTTCGACGCCGAGCGGCTCCTCCGCAGCGCCGAGCGCGCGGCGGCGATGTCGATCGAGGCGCTGCGGGGCGTTCGGCGGGCCTTCCACCCGGCGGTTCACGCGCTGCGCCCGCATCCCGGCGCCATCGAGTCTGCCGCCGCCATCCTCGCGCACCTCGAGGGCAGCACGCTCGCCGACTCGATGCCGGAGAAGGTGCAAGACGCCTACTCGCTGCGCTGCTCGCCGGTGGTGCTCGGCGCCGCCCGCGACAGCCTTCGCTACGGCCGGGCGGTGGTGGAGATCGAGGTGAACGCGGTGACCGACAACCCGGTGATGCTGCTCGACGAGCCGGGCGACAACCACGCCTTCTCCGCCGGCCTCTTCCACGGCGAGCCGGTGGGCATCGCGTGCGACAGCATGAAGATCGCGGTGGCCGAGCTGGCCTCGCTCGCCGAGCGGCGGCTGTACCGGCTCACGACGGGGTCGCTCTCGGCGCGGCTACCGCCCGCGCTCGCCGGGGCCGACCGTCCCGGGCTCGGCCTGCTCGTCCCCCAGACCACGGCGGCGGCGCTCGTCTCCGAGAACAAGGCCCTGGCCTGGCCGGCCAGCGTCGACAGCATCCCCACCTGCGAGGACCAGGAAGACCACGTCGCGATGTCCACCACCGCCGCGTGGCGATTCCGCGAGGTGGTCGACAACAGCGTGCGCGTCGTGGCGATCGAGCTGATCGCGGCGGCGAGCGCGCTTCGTTACCGGCTGGGCGAGGGGCCCGTCACCCTCGGCCGGGGGACGGCCCCC
>VGRQ01000541.1 GCA_016875315.1 Deltaproteobacteria bacterium
CGCGCCGCCCTGGCCCTCGCGCAGGGCGACCAGGTGCTCCGCGCCGCCGAGCGGCTGGGGCGCGTGCTGCTCGCGGGTGGAAAGCACGCCGAGGCGCTGGGTCTCGTGGCACAGGCGCTCGCCGGGGCCACGCGGCCCGATCCCTCGGTGGACGTCCGGACGCACCGGTACGTGAAGGCGCTGGAAACGCTGCGTGACGAGCTGGGCGGCAAGCCGTAGCTACTCCCCGGCGATCTCGTCCACCAGGCGCCCGAGCGCCTTGCGCGTGAGGATGAAGGGTACCTTCACGCGGCCCTCCTCCTCGTTGCGGAAGCGCTCCACCGTCGTTTCCGAGCCGGTGGTGCGCACCTCGTAGAACTCCCGGTCGCGGATCTCCTCGGGCGCCGAGCGGAACACGGCGCCGCCGAGCCCCGCGTCGACCTCCACCGGCACGATCCGGTCGCCCAGCGCGCGCGAGGTGGCCACCGGGATCACCTCCACGGCGCGATCCAGCTCGCCGCCGGGCGTCGTCACGCGCAGGCGACCGAGCGTCACGCCCAGCCGGTCGGCGTCGTCCACGTCGGCCTCCACCACGCGACCGCCGTTCTCGGCGCTGACGATGCCGTTCTTGAGGCGGGTGTCGAGGTCCTGGCCGAGGGTCATCGCTTACCCGTGATCTTCGGCCCGTCGTAGCGAAACTCCTGGCCATCGTGGTGGAGGAGGGCCTGCTTCCCCTCCACCCGGGTGACCAGGTGCACCGGCCGTCCCCACATGCGCGAGAGCGAGCCGAGCGCGTGGGTGGCCCACTCCAGCTGGATGTCCGTCCCCTCGTGCTCGTGGGTGAGCTCCAGCTCGCCCCGGTTGGCGTGGTTGGCGTCGGTCACGTACACGCGGGGCGTGCCGTGGTTGCTGAGCATGAAGAGGAGCTTCTTCTTGGTCTCCTCGAAGTCGCGGCTCTCGATGAGGAACTCGCCCGACTTGCGATCGAACTCGTAGGTGAAGAGCCCCACGCGGCGGCAGAGGTCCTCGGTGAAGAACTCGTCGACCAGCGTCACGTCGTTGTGGGTACGCCGCACCTCGAACAACTTCTGCTTGCCGAGCATCGCGCCGGTGTCCCACTCGAGCTTGGCCCGGTAATCTTCACAGTCGATCCACTCCTTGCCGAACTGGCCGCGGTTCCAGCGCCGCTCGATGTCGCGCCAGATCTCGATGCCAATCTTGTAGGGGTTGAACTGCCCCGGCCGCATCGCCACCGTCCCCGAGTGGTGGTCGCAGTAGTCGATCACCTCGGAGTCGGTGAGCAGCTCGGTGGTCATCAGCTTTGTATGCCAGAAACTGTTGTGATTGACCAAGCCAGCCGCAGCGTAGCGATGCGTGGTGTCGACCGTGATGTCGTAGACATCCGCGCGACCGGCGCGGGTGCTCAGCACGGTGTCGGTCCACGGCTGCACTTTGAACCAGTGATGACCGTCAACATACCGGCGGAGCGCCGCCTGCTTGCGCTCGAGTCCGAAGCCAATCCGGTCGCCAAAGAGCCTCGCTTCCGTCCCGAGGCACGTGAGGTGCCAGCAGCCATCCCGCTGGCGACGGCGCCGCGAGAGGATGCCGTAGTTGAGCAAGAGTAACTGCACCGTCTCGGCGATGCAGTCGCTCATCGTCGACAGGATGACGCCCTGGTCGCCGGCGTAACCATCACAGTCGTACAACGCCCGCAGGAAGGCCCGCACAACGGGCTCCGGAGAGCGCAGCACGACCTCGGGCACGGACTTGTAGGATGCGCTTTTCCCGTGTGTCAGGCCGCAGGCGTCCTGGAGGAAATCGGCGAGCACCTCGCTGTGCAGCAACACTCGCAGCCGCCCGCCATCCACCCGGATTCGCGCATCGAGACCGAACAGGTCGAGAGCAAGCGCCGCGAAGGCCTCCGCCTGCGGCGCGTCGCCGGTGGTGAGGCCGAGGCTGCGCTTGACGCGGCTGATGTGCCCGTCGCCGACGAGGTAACCGAGGAAGGCGCCGAGTCGCTCGTCCACCGCGCGGGGGACACGGATTGGCTTGCGCTTCGAACTGCCTTGTGAAACGTCCAGCGTCAGCTCACGCGTGGCGAGCGCTCGCTCCACGGCTGAGGCCCGCTCGATCCGCTTCCCATGGAGGTGGCGGTACAGGGTGCGCATGCTCACGCCGGCCTCGCGACACACGTCGTCCACGCCGACATGTACCTCGGGCGCCCACTCGATCCCCACCGGTTCGCTCGCCCAGGCGCCGCTCCCGCCAGCCACCTGCACCTCGTCGCCGGGCTGCAGCTCGTCGAGCCGCTTCCAGGTGAGCCCGTCGCCGAGCAAAATCCGGTGATTGTTGGAGCCCACGAGCCGCAGGCCGCGGCGCGTCCACACCTCCACCGTGGGGTGATCGAAGAGCACGGCCTGCCCCACCACCGGGCGAAGTTCTCCGCCGTCCGAGACGCGGGCATCGCCGCGCACCACCTCGCGCATCGGCAAGAGGCCCCGGTCGGTGAAAACCGGCGTGGCGCCGACCACGCAGGCCCACCCCTCGTTGGCGACCTTCGTCTGCGCCTGCGGCGCGAAGTAGTACGCCTCGTCGCGGACGATCTCCAGGCAGTCGCGCTGCCAGCGCGACAGGCGCCCGTGCTCCAGCACGAAGCCGAGCACGTCGCGGACGGGGTCTTCCGGGAAACGTTGCGCGGCGCGCGCCGCCTCGGCCGCCTTCTTGGCCTGTTCCTCCATGTAGCCGGGCGGGTTGATGTAGCTGTCCATGTAGGACTTGGCGGGCAGCTTGTGGATCCCGCCGCTCTCCTGCTCCTCGCCGGGCTTGCGACTGCGGCGGATGTGGTGGAGGTAGGGGTCGATGAGGTTGTCACACGCGAGGCAGGTGTCGAGCCACGCCTCGGTGTCGGTCTCGCCCACGCTGTCGATGATGCGCCGCACGCGGGAGGCGTGGTTGGCCATCGCGTCGAGCATTTTTCGATTGGTGGGACCGAACCATGCGTTGTTCTTGAAGAAGTCGACATGCCCAAACACGTGGGCCATCACCAGCTTCTGGTCGACGAACATGTTGTTGTCGAGCAGGTAGGCGTAGCTGGGGTTGGTGTTGATCACCATCTCGTAGATCTTCTGCAGGCCGTACTCGTAGCCCTTCTGCATGGAGAGGTACTCCATGCCCCAGCGCCAGTGCGGGTAGCGCGTGGGAAAGCCGCCGTAGGCGGCAAGCATGTTGATCTCGTCGTAGTCGCACATCTCGAAGACGGTCTCGAAGAAGTCGAGTCCGTGCCGGCGCGCCACCTCGGCGATGCGCTGGCGCTCCGCCTCCAGCTCCGGTGGCAAGCTCCGGGGCGCACGCTTGAAGTAACTCTCTACCATCTAGCGGCCCTTCCCGAGAAAGTCCTTGATCGACTGCATGATGGCGTCGCGGTCGGGGATGCGTGACATCACCACGCGCTCGTCGGACTCGAAGTCAGACTTGAGGTCGTTGAGGAACTGTCCCGAGCCGTACTCGCTCTCCACCTGCCCGTAGCAGAAGAGGTTGACACTCGGCAGGATGCGCTGCTTCAGCATCTCCATGCAGTTGCGGGTGTCGGCGGCCGACCAGTTGTCGCCATCGCTGAACTGGAACACGTAGATGTTCCAC
>VGRQ01000542.1 GCA_016875315.1 Deltaproteobacteria bacterium
CCAGGCGCAGGGGGCCGCGGGCGAGCTCGGGCAGGCGGGGCGGCGGGGGCGAGGCGGCGTCGGCCCGCAGGCCCGCGTAGGCGGTCTTGACCACCGGCAGCACGTCGCGGGGATCGTGGGGCCCGACGATCACCAGTTGCATGGTGCTGCCACCGTAGTGGGCCTCGAAGTAGGCGGTCACGTCGGCGGCGCCGATGGCCGCGAGGCTGGCGTCGTCGCCTCCGAGCGGTCGGCCGTAGGGGTGCCCGGCGGCGAGGGCGCCGTGCAAGCCGGACACGAGGCGGGCGCCCGGTTCCAGCCCGGCTCGCAGCCGGAGCTCGTCGGCCACCACCGCCCGTTCCTGGTCGAGCGCGCTCGCGTCGAGCGGGCGCGTCATGCGCTGTCCCTCGAGGGCGAGCGCGGCGCGCAGCTCCGTCGGCAACACCGACGTGAGGTAGAGGGTGTCGTCGTAGCTCGTCCAGGCATTGGCCCAGCCACCCTCGGCATCGACGCGCTCGCTGAACGTCCCCGCCGAGTCGGCGGCCTCGAACAGGAGGTGCTCCACGAGGTGCGCCGTGCCCTCCTTGCCGTCGGGGTCGAGCGCCGCGCCGGCGTGTACCCGGTGCGCGATCGCCGTGGTGCGCAGCACCGGGTCGCCCACGATCACCACCCGCAGCCCGCTCTCCAGCGTCGTTTCGAGCAGCCCACCCTCGGTGGCGAGGCGGAGACCGGCGGCCTGCGACAGTGGGAAGAGCAGGAGCACCGGGCGATCCTACGGTGCCGCGCTCGGCGCGGGCTGCACCTCGAAGTGACCGGCACCGAACACGACGGCCACCGTCCCGCCCGCGGCGAGCAGGCCGCCGAGGCCGTAGAGGACGGGGGAAAGGCCGTTGTCATCGCCGCTCGACAGCGCGCCGCCCACCAGGCCGAGTCCGCCGAGCAAGATGCCGTTCACCCCGATGGTCATGAGCGTCCGGTCGGTGGCCTTCACCGTCACCACCTTGTCGGTGCCGTCGGCCACCACCCGCTCGTTGGCGAAGGAGAGATCGACCTGTCCCCGCTCGTTGCGGCTGTACATGAGCCAGGGCGAGGAGCCGTTCTTGACATCGACGTACAGCGGCGCGTGGCCGAGTGGCGCGAGCGAGTAGGTCACCACAACGGTGTCGCCGTGGCGTGCACTCGACACGCCAGTCACGAGGTTGACGTAGAGCTCGGTGTCGCCGTGGGGTTGCACGAGGATGCGGGTGCTCCCGCCGGCCTTCGTACACGGCGCCGCCGAGAAGTCGAGGCGCCGGGGCACGTAGTCTGAGAAGCGGTCTTGTTTCCCCAGCATGCTCCCGAAGATATCGACCATGGCCGGCACCATGAGCGGCATCTCGATCAGCACCAGCGCGAAGCGCAGCGCCTGTGGCCGCGACTGGGCGAAGGCGTACCGGGTACACCCGTCGGCGCCCTCGGCGCGCAGGTAGAGGTCGGGGAAAGCGGTGCCCTCCACCGTGTTCTCGCCGACGTGGAGGGTGGCGCGCGGGCGAGAGTGATTGGTGGGGCCCGGCGGCCGCAGCACGTCGATGCTGGCCGTGCCGCCCGACACCACGGCGGTGCTCCCTGGGCCCACCACGGGGGTGCCGTCGGCCAGGCCCGACACCTCCACTCGCTGGGTGGGCTTCACGAAGAGCATGACACAGCCGAGGAGCCAGGGGAGGAACATCGGGGGAGCTTCGCACCCGTCGTGCGCCGTGTAAAGCCGACGCCTCGTTCACCCGAGCAGGGTTCGCTCCAAAAGCCAGTATGTCCCGGCTAGGGCCACGAGCGCGGAGAGGACGCGCATCACGCGGGGCCACGCCGCCAGCTTGCCGAGGCGGAGCAACACCGGCAGGGCCAGCGCCACGACCGCGGCCTGTCCCAGCTCCACGCCGCCGTTGAAGCACACGAGCGCCACCACCAGGTTGTCGCGGGGCAGGCCCAGCTCCGCGAGCAGGCCGGCGAAGCCGAAGCCGTGGACCAGACCCAGCCCGAAGGTGACGGCCACGCGCTGCCTCACGCCGGGGTCGAAGTAGTTCTCGATCCCCACGTAGGCGATCGACGCGGCGATGAGCGGCTCGACGATGCCCGGCGACAGCGTGAACACGCCGGTGGCGGCCAGTGACAGCGTGATGCTGTGGGCCACGGTGAACCCGGTGACGATCACCAGCATCTGCCGCAGCGAGCGCGCCGCGAGCAGCAGTCCCGCGACGAAGGCGAGGTGGTCGTAGCCGGTGACGATGTGCTCCACGCCGAGCTTCACGAACTCGACCGCCACCTCGCCGGTGGACGGCGCGGCGGCGAAGGTGGCGGAGGGCGCGTCGGCCGACAGCATGGCCACCGGCTGGCCGCCCACCTCGAGGTACTGCCGGTGCCCGGGCGCCAATGTATCAAAATAGTCAGCGGTGAAGGTTAGTGTATCAGAATATGCGTCGCAACTGTATCGCGCGAGGATCTCCACGCCGTCGGCCTCCACCTCGCGCACGACCGGCGCGTCGAAGCGGCACGGGGAGCCACCCGCGGCGAGTGATACACGGTCGAGGGTGGCCTCTTGTATCAGTAGCCGCCCCGCGTTCACGTCTTCCACGGGGGCGAGCTGGCCGATCTCGGGCTTCGCGAACACCAGTGATACATGCGATGTATCAATCCGGGCGGCGGAGAGGCCGGGCTGGTGGGCGAGGGCAGGGGCGACAAGGGGCAGCATCGAGGACTACTCGGCGAGCATCGCGCGTAGCTCGTCGCGCTCGGCTTGGGTGATGCCGGCCCCCATCCAGAGGGCCCGCTCCGCCGTGGGACGGTCGCGGAGGATGAGCGCCGCGTGGTGCAACAGGCGCGGGTCGGGGTGCGCGGTGGCGAGCACGGCGCGGGCCTCGGCCTCCGCCTCGGCCTGCCTCCCGGCGTGGAACAGCGCCCACGCCCGCATGGCCCGGGTGACAGGGTCGCGGCGGGTTTTCAGCTCCTCGTCGAGCACGGCGAGCGAGGCGGCGGGGCTCCACGGCGCGGTGGCGTCGGCCCAGCCCCGGGGGTCGGCCCAGCGGGGCAACTCGATCACGAAGTGCCGGGCGGCCTCGAGGTTGTGGGGGAGCGATCGGAGGTCGGCGCCGCCCCCCCGGGGGTCGTGGGCGGGACCGTCCTCGTGGAGCCGGGCGCGGCCTCGGTTCAAGAGCGCCGGCGCGTAGCCGGGCACGAGCTGCAAGGCGGCGTCGAGCTCGGGGGCCGGCTCGCGGTTGAGCACCTTGAGCCAGCCGAGCCAGGACAGCGCCCAGGCGTAGGGCTCGGCGTCCGCGGCGCTGCCGCTCTCCACCGCCCAGGTGGCCGCCTCGCGGGCGCCCTGCACGTCGCCCTCGGTGTAGCGCAGGTGGCTGATCCGGTCGTACACCACGAGCCCGGGGCGATGGTCGGCGGCCTCCTGGTAGGCCATCGCGGCGCCATCGACCTCGCCTTGCTCGATGAGCGCGTCGCCCACGACGATCCAGGTGGACCAGTCCCCGGTCTCGCGGGCCAGGGGCTCGGCCAGCGCCGCGGCCTCGGCGAACCGATGCTGCTGCACCAGCACGTGGGCCTGCAGGCGGCGCGCGGGCACGCTGGTGGGCTCGCGCGACAGGGCGCAGCGCAC
>VGRQ01000543.1 GCA_016875315.1 Deltaproteobacteria bacterium
GGGAGTGGGCACGGCCGGAGAGACCCGCCTGGGCGGGCGAGAGCCACGCCATGGCTGGGCCTCGCGAGGTCGGGGGCCGGGTAGGACTTCGTTCGGCACGCCATGGGGCGAGGGAAGGTGTACGCGATGGCATGTCTCGCGCATGCGCCCAGGCTGCGGCGAGGAGTGCGCGTGCGCGGCTCGCCGGCCTCGCGGGGCGGCGGCGCTGCTTCGGCTTCCTCGTCCCACGGGTCATCAACTTGCGAGGTGAGCCGTCACTCGGGCACTTGGTGCCCTCCACGGGGCACCAAGTCGCGAGGTGACGCCTCACTACCCGAGTTGATGCCCTCCACGGGGCACCAACTCGCGAGGCGGCGTGTTGGACGTCGCGCTTTTCCGTGATCCGCGACCACATTGCGCCGCGACGGGCTTCCCGCGCTCCGCCATCGTCGTGATGGGTGCCAGGAAGCGGAGCACGCGTCAAGGGTGCCCTCGCTTCGCGAGGCGCTGCGCGCCCTTGACCCGCGCTCCGCTCCCCGGCGGCGGCTGGCTATTGGCTGCGCGCGGGAAGCCCTGTCCCGGTTTCCGCCGGAGTCTCCTCCGCGGAGCAATCCGGTACGACCATCGCGGAGAAGCGTGAGAGCCAACACGGCGCCTCACTACCCGAGTTGGTGCCCTCCGGCTGCGGCTGACGAGCCCGTCGAGAGGCGGCCACGCAAGAGCCATGTCTCGTCCGGGCATGCGGGCTCGGAGATCGACGCGCGTGCGAGAACGGCGCCGGCCCGGGGGGCGGTCGGGCCGGCGTGTGCTGGTCGCGACGCGCGGAGAGCCGGAGACGGCGCGCCGGCCAGGGCCGCCCCCGCGTCACTTCGAGGGGCGAGCCCGTCGCGAGGGCCGAGCACCCCCCGCCTCAGTCCATTGGCGGTACAAGAGGACGCCCTTGCACATGCTGCGCAGCTCGGCGTAGCCGGTCCACAGGATCTGGTGGCCGGGAGGGGGATCGCTCTTGCGGTCCTGATACCCTCCCAGCCGGGCCACCAGGCGCACTGCATCTCCCAGGCGCTTGGGTGGCTTCAGGTCGCGGCGGCTGTGGGCGAAGGCGGTCAGGACCTCGATCTCGACGTCGGTGAAGAGCACCTCCATGGGCAGATCCGGGACTTCCCGGCCCAGCAGCGTCATCAGCATGATGCGCCAGGCAATCACGAGGTAGATGGCGATTGCCCGCTCGAGCCGGTCGGCGGTCTCGTTGCGGAGCTCCTCGATGCCGCACCCCCTTTTGAGGACCCGATGCCAGTCCTCGATCCGCCAGCGCAGGCAATAGCGGGCCAGGACCTGCTCGCCTTGTTCGGGCGACGTGATTGGCATCGTGGTCAACAGGAACCACTCGACCCGCTTGACGCCGGCCGGGGGCTCCTGTTCCACGGCATGGACGATCCAAAGCGAGATCGCTTCGCGTTTGGCGAGGTGCTTGGGCGCAGGCAGCTCCACTTGGAGATAGCGCAGAGTCATCCGCGCCACGCGCTCGGTGCGTTTGGGCTTGGCCTTCTGCTTGCTCTTCTTGGGCCGGGCGCTCTGCCGAGTGACGCGAAGCTCCAACTGCAGGCGCGCAGGACTGGCCCTGACGGCGTCGAACAGTTTCTGGTTGGTAGTCGTCCGCCGGTTGTGCTGCGCCCTGATCAACAGATGGGTGCGCCCCGCGCCTTGGCGCCAGGCGTCGAACACCTCGAAGAAGTCGGCCTCGCGGTCCATCACCTGCACGATCTGGGTCCGCGGCATCTCCGCGGCAACCGCTTCGCAGTCACGCAGGGCGACGAGCCAGTCGTAGGTCTTCTTCTCCTCGATCGGGACCTGCGCCGCGGGCCGCTCGTCGTCCTTCGACCGGGGCTGCGGGGCGTCGCATCGCACGCTCAATACGCCCAGCGGGAGGCCCTCCTCGCTCACGGCCAGGGTGGAGTGCAGGTGCAGCCCCCGGCTCTTGGCGCCGGTCTGGTTGGTGCCGATCACGCCCAGCCCCTCGCACTCCGCGACCCCGGTGTAGTCCAGATCGGTCCCGTCGTGGATGCACAGGACCACCTTCTCCGCCTGCATCCGCCGCAGCGTCTGCTCGCGGTGCGGCGCCAGGATGGCCTCGAGCGTGACCGCCGAGTCGTCCGGCTGGTCGAGCAGTCGATAGTGGGCCTTGATCATCGCCCGATTCCCTCCTGCTGCGCCCGGAAAGGAGCGCGTCGGGTCGCTCGCGAGCACCGTAGCACTCCGCACCAGCCGCTGGGTGAGGCGCCGGTCGCCCAGACGCGCTCCGCCGAACTCCTGCCGTGCCCACGCTCCGGGATCCAGGTCGGCATCTCGGCTAAGAGGACCGCGGCCCGCCTCGTCCCCGAGACCCAGCCGCGCGCGGAAGTCCGCGACCAGCACGTGGACGTAGACGTCCTTGACCGTCTCTCCCTGGGCCGCTGTTCGATCCTGGCGCCCACGTCCCTTGGTCGACCCGATCCGAACCCAGTTCGCCGCCCGAAAGCACGTGCCCGAAACCTGAGTCGTGTCCACGAAGGTCTCGACCAGCCAGGGGCGGTAGCCGTACCGACGCTCGAAATCCTCCGGCAGCCGTGCCATCGCCAACGCCAGCACGCGAGACGCCAGGTTCCGACACGCCACCGACGGACGGATGAGCAGGCGACCGAGGCCGACCACACGTTCCAGATGTCTCCGCTGCGTCTCGCCATCCCATCCGATCCACAGGTCGCGTGCCTCGAGTTGGAGCGCCGCAGAGGCAAACCCGAGCGCGCCCAGCCAGCCCCGCTCGCAACGGACCAGGTACCGGAGCTGGCGACCCACCAGCGGGCCGACCCCCCGCGGATGCTCGTCGAGCAGCAGCGTGTTCCAGATCCGCATCTGCTCCTCGCTCTCGACCAGCACCAGCTCCAGCCCCACGACCTCGTCGACCCGCGACGGGACGTCCTCGGGTCGCGGCACGCCACCTTCCAGTCGACGCGGACGACTACGCCCCGGCCTCGTTCGCCGACACGGCAGCTTCAGCCACCCCCGGTGCTCCAGCTTCCGCAGCGACCTCAGGCAGCCGCTCCGCTGCCGGTGCCCTCGCCAGTCGAAGAACCCGAACTCGTCGCACACGAGATCGGCCAGCGCCGTGCGCCCCAACGCCCGGTGCTCGTCGCTCAGCCGACGAACCCGCTCGAGGTTCTCGGCCTGCGACAGCCGCCGGTGGATCTGGCTCTGCCCGACCACGACGCCCACTGTAGGCGGGCCGGGCCGACATGTCCAGAACTACTTGTGGGGAATGGGCAGCCCTAGCAGCCTGCGGCGAAGCTGCCAGGCTGCGGGATGAATCGGTGGGAGCCGCGAACGCGGCGCCAACGATTCCCGGGGGTTCGCCAAGGGGGTCGTCCCCCTTGGCCAGACATCTAGTCCCTTATCGCCGAAGTCCTGCGCGATCCTGGCAGAAACGATCGCAACCCAAGGACACCGCAGGTGTTTCGCGCAAAGACGCGAAGAGCGCAAAGGGGGAGATCTTCACCCCGTTCGCGGTCTTTGCGCCTTGGCGCCTTGGCGCGAGATCCGGACCCTTGGTTCTGGCTCGGCCAGGTTGGGAGCCTGCGGCGAAAGTCGCCGAAGGCTCCTAGAT
>VGRQ01000544.1 GCA_016875315.1 Deltaproteobacteria bacterium
AGAGGGCCACGCCGAGCGTGCTAGCGGCACGCTCGGCGCCGCAGCCCGGAGGCCACGCCGGAGGGCGGAGGGCATGGCCCGGTAGGGGAGGAGGCCGGCGAGGCATCCTCCCCTGTTTCCTGATAGTCCCTGCCGCGGCAACGCCCGAGCCCCGTGACGATCCGGTGATCGACGCCCGCCGGCCGTCAGAAGCCCGTCACTCCTTGCTCGAAACCAGCTGACCCGCCTCGGCGACGAAGTCCTTCTTGCCCCACTCGGTGTCGCGGTTGGCGAGCTCGGCGGCCTTCGCCGCCTTCTTCGCGGCCTGCAGCTCCACCAGGTGGTGGTGCGTCGAGAAGAACTGGAGCGAGTGCCCCACCACCGCCTGCACCGTCGCGAACTGGTGCTGCTGCATCAGCGTGGCCACCCCCTCGCCCATCTCCGACACCATCTCGAAGCCCTGCAACATCGGCCCGGTGCAGCTCTGCACGCTGTTGGCGCCCATGAGCAGGAACTCGAAGGCGTCGGCACCGCAGGTAACCCCGCCGATGCCGCTGATGCTGAAGCCCGGCATGTCCATCGCGATCTCGCCCACCATGCGCAGCGCGATGGGCTTGACCGCCCGGTAGCTGTAGCCGCCGAAGGTGCTGTGTCCCTCCACGGTGGGCGTGGGACGGAGGTTCTTCAGGTTGATGCCGATTGTCGACAGGATGGTGTTGATCGCGCTCACCCCGGTGGCGCCGCCCGCCTTCGCGGCCCGCGCCGGCACGCGGATGTCGGTGATGTTGGGCGTCATCTTCGACCACACCGGCCGCCCGCCCGCCACCGCCACCACCCAGCTCGTGACCTCCTCGACCATCGCCGGGTTCTGTCCCATGGCGGCGCCCATGCCCGTCTCCGGGTGCCCGTGGGGACAGGAGAAGTTCAGCTCGAGCGCGTCGCAACCGGCCGCGAAGCAGCGCGAGGCCAGCTCCTGCCAGCGGGCCTTGTCGTAGCACTCCATGATCGAGCCGATGAGGGCGCGGTCGGGGTAGGCGTCCTTCACCTTCTTGAAGTCCACCTCCCAGTCCTCGAAGGGGCGGTCGCTGATGAGCTCGATGTTCTGGAAGCCGATGGCGTCGCCGGCCGGGCTGTGGAGCTTGCCGTAGCGGGGCTGGACGTTGACCACCTCGGTGTCGGTGAGCGAGGTGGTCTTGGCGACGACGCCCCCCCAGCCCGCGGCGAAGGCCTTGTTGATCACCGTGGCGTTGGTGGACGGCGGCCCGCTGCCGATGATGAAGGGGTTGACGAGGCGCATCCCGTCGACGGTGATGGCGAGCGAACCGTCGGTAAGCAGGCTGGACACGGGGAGACTCCGGGCGAGGCGCGAAAGTACCACGCGGGCACGGCCCGTCGAGAGGGGGCGGCGTTACGGTCGGCGGCATGTCCCTGGTGCTGTTCCGCGACACCCGCTGCCTCGACGCGCAGGTCGACGTGCTGTGGGACGACGACTGCGGCATCACCGCAGTGGGACCCCCGGGCACGCTGTCCGGCGACGAGATCGTCGAGGGCGGGCTGGTGACGCCACCCTTCGCCGAGCCCCACGTGCACCTCGACGCGGCCTTGCTCGGCGCGCGGGCCCCGAACCGCTCGGGCACGCTGCGCGAGGGCATCGCCAACTGGGCGCGGCTCCGCGAGGGGCTCAGCCGCGACGACGTGATCGACCGGGCGCGGGCCACGCTGGCCATGTACCGGGAGCACGGTTGCCTGCGGGTGCGCACCCACGTCGACACCGGCTCGCTGCTCGCGGTAGAGGCGCTGCTCTCGCTGCGCGACGACAACCTGCAGGTGGTGGCCTTTCCGCAGGAAGGCATCCTGCGGGCACCGGGACGCCGCGAGGCGTGGGAACGCGCCGTGGAAATGGGCTGCGACGCGGTGGGCGCCATCCCCCACTTCGAGCGCACCGCCGAGGAAGGCTGGGAGAGCGTGCGGATCGCCTTCCGCCTCGCCGAGAAGCACGGGCTGCGGGTCGACCTCCATTGCGACGAGACCGACGACCCGGGCTCCCGCAACCTCGAGGTGGCCTGCGCCGAGGCCATGAGAGAGACAGTGCCACACGTGGTGGCCGGGCACTGCACGGCGATGCACTCCTACCCCGAGCCCTACGCCGCCAAGGTGATCGAGCTCGTCGCGAGCTCAGGCGTGCAGGTGGTGTGCAATCCCCTCGACAACGTCGTGCTCCAGGGCCGCTACGACGGCTACCCGCGGCGGCGCGGGCTCGCGCGCGTCGACCAGCTCTGGGCGCAAGGGGCCTCCGTCGGCATCGGACACGACTCCGTGCAGGACCCCTGGTACCGCCTTGGGACGGCCTCGCTGCTCGACGCCGCTTACATGCTGGTGCACGTGGGTCACCTCACTTCCGAGGCCGACATGAAGCGGGCGGTGCGCACGCTGCACGCCGAGAACCACGACTGTTTCGGCTCTCGACCAGAAATTGCTCCCGGCGCGCGCGGAATGCTGTGGTGGAATGCCGCAGACGAGGTGGAACTCTTGCGAACCCGAGGCAAGCCGAGGCTGATGGTGCACTAGCGCCGCTGGCGGCCAGTGCCCCTCGGGTTCCAGGGCCACAGTGGCCCCACGGAGGTAGGCTGGAGTGACACATGTCCCGCCAAGATCCTGATCGTCGACAGGTGCGCCGCCGGGTGACCCGTCACGCCAGCTCCGCCGACCTGCCGCGGCTGCCCCGTTCGCTGGCGATCGGCCTCAAGACGCCCGTGGGCAAGGTGGTGGGCCAGGTGCGCTGGATCGACACGGCGGAGCTGCTGCTGCTCACGCCCGGCCGCGTGGCGGAAACCGGCGACCTGCCCGCCCGCATCGCGCTGTCGAACGCGGAGTTCGCCGACGTCACGCTCCGGGTGCTGCAGACCGAAGACCCGTGGTCGACGGTGGGCGGCGTGATCCACGTGGCGCGCTGGATGCCCAAGGACGACGACACGAAGGCGCGGCTGGAAGCCTTCATGCGCCAGACCAACGCGATCGTGTTCGGGGTCGACTACTCCCATCCCCGCTCCACGAACGAGCGGCAACTCGCGGCTACCGAGGCGAAGAAGAAGGAGGCCGATCGCGAGGCCCTCAAGGCGCTCCGCGAGCGGCTCGCAGGCGAGCTCGGGATGGCCACCGATCGGCTGGCCTCGGTGATGCGTCGAAACCGAGCCTGGACCCTCGCCGCGGCGCTCGCGGGGATCTTCCTCGGCGCGCTGCTCGGGCTGCTCGGCAACGACTTCCGCGTGCTGCGGGTGCTCCTCTGGCGCCTGGATCCCGCGCGGGCGATCGAGCTCGGCGTGCTCGAGGGCGCGGCGCTGGCGGGCGAGGACTTCAGCGGCGCCACCATCGACCTCGTGAAGTTCCGCGAGTCACGCCTCGTCGGCGCTTCCTTCCGCGGCGCCGCTCTCGACCACGCGGACTTCACCGGCGCCGACCTCCGGCGGGCTGACCTTCGGCAGGCCAAGCTGACCGACGCGGTGATAGTCAACGCCTCCCTCGCGGGCGCGCGATTCGCCGGGGCGAACCTGCGTGGTGCTGCGATCCGCGGCGATCTGGGGGGGCGGACTTTCGCGGCGCACTGTTCGACGCCACCACCTCGTGGCCG
>VGRQ01000545.1 GCA_016875315.1 Deltaproteobacteria bacterium
GCCGCAGCCCGGAGGCCACGCCGGAGGGCGGAGGGCATGGCCCGGTAGGGGAGGAGGCCGGCGAGGCCTCCTCCCCTGTTTCCTGATAGGAGGCGCCACCATGGCCGACGAACCCAAGAAGACCACCCCCATCGCCCCGCCCTCGATCCTCAGCCGGCCTACCGATGCCGCGCCCCGTCCCGGCTTCCGCGCCCCCCCCAACAAGGGAAGCAAGGCGCAGAAGTCCGAGAAGTCGAAGAAGAAGTAGCGACGAGAAGCGGGGCCCTCGCCCTCGATGACTGCCTTGCTGCTCGCCCTGTCGGCCCTCGGCGTCGCGCCGCTGCTCGACCGCCTGCTCGCGGGTCGTCGCGAGGCGGAGGGCTTCGCCGACGGTTTCTCGCAGGTGTCGGTCGCGGGGTTGCTGCTGGCGCACGTGGTACCCGCGGGCTTCTCGGCGGCGGGCTGGCCGGCGATGGTCGCGCTGGTCATCGGCCTGGCGCTCGGGCTGGGGATTCACCGCTTGCCAAGCGGCGAGTCCGCCGCAGAGTGGGTGGCGGCGCTGGCGTTGCTCCTGCACGCGGGCCTCGATGGCGCGGGCCTCCGCGCCGGGGGGGTGCTCGGCTGGACGGTGGTGCTCCACACCTTTCCCGTGGGCCTCGCCACCTGGCGAATCACGCGATCACGTCGCGACGCTAAGGCCGCCGGCCTGCTGCTGCTCGCCTGCGCGCTCGTGACCCTCGCCGGCTACTTCGCGGCCGAGACGGCGCTGGCTCGCCAGCCCCAGGTGCTCGGCATCGTGCAGTGCCTCGCCGCCGGTGCGCTCTTGCACGTGCTCACCCATCTCGGCGAGCACGCGCCCCGCGGCGCCGCGGCGTGGGGGGCGGTCGCCGGCGTGGCGCTGGTGGTGCTCCTGGCCTAGTCGAGCGCGAGGCTAGGCCCCCAGCCGCCACACGTCGACCGGCTCGCTCACTCCCTTCACCGGGACCGCGCCCACCTGGGCCCACTCGCCCCCGCCGGCCTGCCTCACCGTGCCGGTGGCCAGCACCACGCCGCCGTCGGCCTTGCTGCACAGTCGCGACGCGAGGTTCACCGCGTCGCCGATCGCGGTGTACTCGAGTTTCTTGGGGCTACCGATGTTGCCCACGACCACCTCGCCGCTCGCGATGCCGATTCCGGTGAGCACCGGGGGCAGGCCGCGCGCCGCGCGATCGGCGTTCCACGCCGCAAGTCGCGACTGGATCGCGGCGGCGGCACGCACCGCCCGCGCCGAGTGGTCGGCCTGCGGGTAGGGAGCGCCGAACCAGCACAACATGGCGTCGCCCATGAACTTGTCGATGACCCCGTCTTCCTTCACCACCTCGTCCACGAGGATGGCGAAGTACTCGTTGAGCAGGGCCACGACCTCGGCGGCGCCGAGTTTCTCGGTGAGCGCGGTGTAGCCGCGGATGTCGCTGAGCACGACGGTGATCTCGCGCAGCTCGCCCTTCACCTCGATGCTGTCGGCGCCGAGCAGCCGCTCCGCCACCTGGCGCGTCATGTAGCGACCGAACATGTCGCGCAGCCGCTCGCGCTCGCGCAGGCCGCGGGCCATGCTGTTCACCGCGCGCGAGAGCTCGCCCACCTCGTCTTCCCGGTCCTCCGGGAGCCGCGCGTCGAAGCGGCCCTCGCCGATGCCGCGGGCGGTGTCGGCCACCTCGGCGATGGGCCTCGCCACGCCCCGGGCGAGCACGGCCGCCGCGAGGAAGGCCACCGCCACGCCGAGGATCGCGCCCATCGCGCGCCGGAGGTCGTCTTCTCGCAGGTCGGCGAGCATCGCGCTCACGTCGCCGTCGAACTGCACCAGGCCCGCCACGCCCTGGTCGTCGACGATCGGCGCCCACGCGCTCACCCAGGTGCCGTGGGCGTCGGTGTAGGGGCCCTCGGCGGCGGCGCTCCCGTCGGCGAAGCTCTGCTGGTGTCCGGGTCGGAGGGCCAGGGGGTGGCCGACGAAGGGCGTCTCGTTGGTCATCGCCACGAAGTGGGCGAGGTTGCCGGTCGCGGAAAGAATGTAAACCGGCGTCGTGACACCCGCGCGCTCCTGGGCCTGTCGGAGCGCGGTGACGAGGCGGCCGAAGGCGGGGTCGTCGACGGAACGCGACGCGTCGACCGCGCGGACGTCGGCGGGCGACAGGCTCGGCACCGCCAGGCGCGCCGTCACCAGCAGTCGCTCGCGGATGGTTGCCGCGAGGTGGCGCTCGGCGTCGCGGTGGTCGATGTAGGCCATCACGCCTACCGCCAGCACCACGGCGATGGCCCCGCCCACGCCGATGCGCGTGGCGAGGCGACCCACCACCAGCGCGCGCAGCCCGCGAACCACGCCGAGTCGCGACACCCATCCGGCCGTGGCCGCGATCAGGTGCCCGGCGAAGGCCGCGAAGCTCGCGTAGGCCAGGCCGATCACCCGGCGGGTGTCGAAGGGACCCCCGGGCTCGTCGACCTCGACGAGGGCCTCGACCGTGCCGTCGGCGCGCTTCACCGGCGCGTAGCCGCTGATCCATCGGCCGTGGTCGTCGCCGTAGAGGCCGGTGTGGGCGAGCGTGCCCTGCCCGAAGACCGGCCCCATCTCCGGGCGGACCGCGTACCGGTGGCCGACGTAGGGCGTCTCGTTGGTCATCACCACGAACTCGGTGACCTCGTCCACTGTTCGCAGCGTGAAGATCGGCGAGCGAAGCTTGTGCCGGTCGAGCGTGTCGCGCAGCACGTGGCGGATCTCGGCGAAGGCCGGGTCGCCGGCGCTGCGCACGGTGGCGTGGGCGTCGCCATCGATGCGGGCGGCGGCCTCGGCGGCGATGCTCTCGAGTGCGCGGGCGCGGTCCTCGATGTCGCCTCGCACCCGCAGCTCGTGGATGGCCAGCGTGCCGATGCCTGCGGCGACTGCGGCAGAGAGGGGGAGCCAGCGCATCGGCCGGAAAGTCTAGCCGGCCGGGCGGCCGCCGCGGAAGGTGGTCCAATCGATGCCCTGGCGACGCAGGCGCGAGCGGAGCGTGTGTGGGTTCACGCCTAGCCGGGTCGCGGCGCCGAATGGGCCCTCGATGCGCCCGTGGCAGGCACGGAGCGCCTCGACGAGCGCGGGGTCACTGGCCACCGCCGGCCCGGTCACCACGACGGGGACAGCCCCGCCCAGTGCGGTCGCGACATCAAGACGCTTGCCGTCGCCGAGGATGGCGGCGCGTTCCACCACGGCCGCCAGCTCGCGCACGTTTCCCGGCCAGGGATAGCCCACCAGGAGGCCGTGGTCGGCGGGCGAGGGGACCAGCGGCGCGCCGTGGAGTCGCTCCCCGGCGAGGGCGGCGAAGTGCGCGGCGAGGGCAGGGATGTCGCCGGGCCGCTCGCGCAGCGGCGGGATGCGGAGCGGGAACACGCTCACCCGGTACCAGAGGTCCTGCCGGAAGCTCCCGTCGCGCACCAGCGCGTGCAGGTCGCGATGCGTCGCGGCGACGATGCGGACGTCGACCGAGCGCGTTTCCTGGGCGCCGACCCGCTGGAAACTCCCGTCCTGGAGAACGCGCAGGAGCCGCACCTGCGCCGCCGCTGGCAACTCGCCGATCTCGTCGAGAAAC
>VGRQ01000546.1 GCA_016875315.1 Deltaproteobacteria bacterium
ACGACCACCAGGGCCGCGAAGGAGAATCGACGACCGCCCTTCACCACCTTGGCGACGCGGTTGACGTAGATGTTCTTCTCGATCGGCTGCGCCTCGTCGGCGGCCTTGCGAGGAGTGTTCTTCTTGCCAGTCGGCATGGACATGCAGTCTCCGGGGCGCTCTCGCGCCAGTCCACGCGGCGCGAGCGCCGCGCAGGTAATCGAATGCGGGGTTCTAGAAGTGGAGGCCGGACTCGCGAGCGGCGTCGGCAAGCGCCTTCACACGCCCGTGGTACAGGTAGCCGTTGCGATCGAACACCACCTGGCTGATGTTGGCGGCCTTCGCCCGCTCGGCGATGAGGCTACCCACGGCCTTGGCGGCCTCGATGTTGCCACCGTGGCCGTTACGGCCCTCCAGCTCCTTGGAGAGCGTGGAGGCCGCCGCCAGCGTGGTGCCCGACTGGTCGTTGATGATCTGCGCGTAGATGTGGTTGGCGGAGCGATACACGCTGAGCCGCGGCCGTTCTTCAGTGCCGGTCACGCGGCCGCGAATGCGAGCCTTGCGGCGGAGACGGGCTTCTTCCTGGCGTTCACGGGTGGACATGATGTCGTCTCCCTACTTCTTGGCCGTCTTGCCGGCCTTGAGCCGGACGTGTTCGTTCTCGAAGCGCACGCCCTTGCCCTTGTACGAGTCGGGCGAGCGCAGCGCGCGCAGCTTGGCGGCGGTTTCCCCGACGACCTGCCGGTCGGCGCCCTTGACGATCAAGGTCGTGGACTTGTCGACCTCGATGGTGACGCCCTTCGGGAAGGGGAACTCGACCGGGTGCGAGTAGCCCAGCGCGAGGACGAGGGTCTTGCCCTTGATCTCGCCCTTGAAGCCGACGCCGGTGATGAGGAGCTTGCGCTCGTAGCCCTTGGTGACACCCGTCACCATGTTGTTCAACAGGGCGCGGGTGAGCCCGTGGTTCGAACGAGACTGGCGCTCGTCGTCCTGGCGGACCACGTTGACGTGATTTCCTTCCTGGACGAGCTTCACGCCGGTGGCGAGGCCCTGGACGAGCTCGCCCTTGGGACCCTTCACCTTGATCTCGTTGTTGGCCGTGCTGACCGTGACCCCAGCGGGGACCACAACCGGCAGCTTTCCGATGCGAGACATGGTTGCTCCTACCAGACGTAGCAGATGACCTCGCCGCCAACGCCAGCCGTGCGGGCCGCCTTGTCGGTGAGGACACCCCGGGGGGTGGTGAGGATCGCCACGCCGAGACCGTTGCGAACGCGGGGGATCTCGTCCTTGCCCACGTACATGCGACGACTCGGGGTGGAAACCCGCTTGAGGCCCTGGATGACGCCGTCGTGACCGTCGGCGTACTTCAGGAAGACCTTGACACTGGGACGAGCATTGTCGGCCTGGTCGATGTAGCCCTCGATGAAGCCCTCGTTCTTGAGGATCTTCACGATTTCGAGCTTGATCTTCGACCGCGGGACAGTCACCGACTTGTGCCGGGCCATCAGGCCGTTGCGGATTCGCGTGAGCAAGTCCGAGATGGGATCAGTGGTCGCCATGGCTTCCTCCTACCAGCTCGCCTTCATCACGCCCGGAACCTCGCCCTTGAGGGAGAGGCTACGAAAGCAGATGCGGCACATGTTGAACTTGCGCAGGAAGGCCCGGGGACGCCCACAGAGCGGACACCGGTTGTACTTCCGGGTGGTGAACTTCGCCGGGCGCGCGGCCTTGGCGATGATGGACTTCTTTGCCATTGTGTTGGCTCCCTACTGCCGGAAGGGAAGGCCGAGCTGCGCGAGCAGCGCCTTGCCTTCGGCGTCGGTGTTGGCGGTCGTGACGAAGGAGATGTTCATCCCGGTGACCTTGGAGATCCGGTCGTAGTTGATTTCCGGGAAGATGATCTGCTCGGTGATGCCCAGCGAGTAGTTGCCACGGCCATCGAAGGCGCGCGGGCTGATGCCGCGGAAGTCGCGGACGCGAGGCAGCGCGATGTGGATCAGGCGATCGAGGAACTCCCACATGCGACGACCGCGGAGGGTGACGCGCGCGCCGATGGGGATGCCGGCCCGGAGCTTGAAGTTCGCGATGGCCTTGCGGGCGCGGCGAACCTGCGGCTTCTGGCCGGTGATGAGCGCCAGCTCCTCGGCGGCCGTCTCCAGGACCTTGACGTTCTGGGTGGCTTCCTTCACCGACGTGTTGATGACGATCTTCTCGAGGCGCGGCACCTGCATCACGTTCTTGTAGGAGAACTCCTTCAAGAGCGCGGGCACCGCCTGCGACTGGTACTGGTCCTTCACGCGCAGTGCCATGGTCTAGCCCTCCGCCTTGTCGAGGCGAGCACCGGTCTTGCGGTCGACCCGCACCTTGGTGCCATCCTCGAGAGTCTGGAACGCGACCTTGATGCGACGCTTGTTGTCGACATCGTAGAGCGCGACGTTGGAGACATCGAGCGGACGCTCCTTCTCGATGATCCGGCCATCCTGCTCGCCCTGCGCCTTGACGTGGCGCTTCTGGAGGGCGATGCCCTCCACCACCACGCGGCGGGTCTCGGGGATGACGCGAACCACCTTGCCGGTGCGGCCGCGGTACTTGCCGGCGATGACGATGACGACGTCGTCGCGGCGGATCTTGAGCTTGTTCTTCATGGCCGCCTCAGATGACCTCGGGCGCGAGCGCCACGATCTTCATGTACTGCTTGCCGCGGAGCTCGCGCGCCACGGGGCCGAAGATACGGGTGCCGACCGGCTCGTTCTTGTTGTCGATCAACACCGCCGAGTTGGTGTCGAAGCGGATGTAGCTTCCGTCGGCGCGCCGGACTTCCTTGGCGGTACGGACCACCACGGCCTTGTGCACGTCGCCCTTCTTCACCTTCCCGTTGGGGATGGCCTCCTTGACGGAGACGACGATCACGTCGCCGATAGAGGCGTACTTGCGCTTGGAACCGCCGAGGACCTTGATGCACTGGACACGACGCGCGCCGCTGTTGTCGGCCACGTCGAGGCAGGTCTGCATCTGGATCACGAGGCACCCCCGACGACCACCCACCGCTTGGTGCGGCTGAGCGGACGGGACTCCTCGATGACCACGAGGTCGCCAACCTTGCAGGCGTTGGCTTCGTCGTGGGCCTTGTACTTCTTGGTCGTCTTGACGTACTTGTGGATGGTGCGGTGCTGGTAGGTCCGCTCCACCTCGACGACGACGGTCTTGTCCATCTTGTCGGACACGACACGGCCCCGGAGCGTACGACGACGCCCGGCGGACGAGCCGGAACCGGCAGACGTGCTGGTTGCCTCAGCAGCCATGGATCACCTGTTTGAGGGGAAAGACGAGAACCGCAGGTCTCCACGTTCCGTGGACTCGTGCGGCGTGGAGCCCGGCCGGGGGCCGAGCTCCGTTGAGGGCGCGGGTTCTACTCCGCGGGGGTGGAACCGTCAAGCATGGACTTCAGGAAGCCCCCGCCCGCCTCGGAGGGCGCGGCGACGGAACCCGGGGTCCAGCTGCCCACGTGCTTGTCGTGGATCGCGCCCTGGTTGAGGCCAGCGGCGAGTTCACGGCGACGGAGCTCGGTCTTCGCCCGCGCGATGTCGCGC
>VGRQ01000547.1 GCA_016875315.1 Deltaproteobacteria bacterium
GCCGACTGCCACGGCGCCCAGGGGGGGCAAGGGTCGGCGGCCACGAGGTCGTCGACGACCCTCCGCCTCGCGAACTCCAGGTTGGCGGCCACGTCGGGATCGCGCGGGGCGAGAACGGCGGCGCGACGCCAGGCAAGGATGGCCTCGGCCACGCGATCCTGGCGGTACCGCACGTTGCCGAGGTTGTAGAACAGGTCGGCGCTCACCGCGCCGCTGGCGATCGCCTCGGTATAGGCGTCGCCCGCCGCGGCAAAGTCGCCGCTGGCCACCGACTCGGCGGCCCCGTCGAGGCTCGAGGCCAGCGCGATCGACCAGATCATCGCCCCTCCACCCAGCGACGCAGTCGCGGCTCGTCGACGATCCCCGCGCCCCGGTAGCGCGCGAGCTCTAGCTCCCGGAAGCAGTGGAGCGCCTCCTCGCCGAGCCCGGCCACGCGTTCCCGCGTCACCTCGCCCTCGGAGCAGTCCAGGCGCAGGGCGGCGGCCTCGCGGAAGAGCCGCTCCAGCGCCCCCAGGCGCGCCTCGGGATCGGCGGGCAGCTCGCCGAAGTGCAAGCGCGCGGCGGCCGTGGCACCGCGCTGCGGTCGCAGTCGCGACACGGCCTCGCCCAGCAGCATCAGCGAGCCCGGCAGCAGCAAGGTCCACGCGAACCGACCCGGCCAGGGTGACGAGGTCGACGGGTCGGTGCGCACCGGGAGGATGTCGTCGCCGAGCGAGGCGACCGCGCCCCGGTTGACCGTCGAGCCACCGAAGCCCTCCACCGCCGCCGCGTCGGCGCTGCCGCTGACGTCGAGCCGGATCGCCTCGCCCTGGTGGACCACGTACTCGCCGCGGACGGGGTCGAACCACGACAAGTCCAGGGGCGGCAGATCGATCGTCCCCGGGCGCTCGGGGACGATGGCACGCTTGAACTGTGCCGTCGCCTTGAGGCGTCCCTCGGAGAGCGCCGCGCCGACCACCGGCGTGTCGTCGTACACCCGCAGCCCGTCGACGCCCAGGGGCGGTAGCTTCACCCCACCCAGGGGGCCCGAGCCCGCCACGGTGACGTCGAGCGTGATGGTGTCGCCCACGGCCGCCCGGGAGGACGAGGCTTGCACGTCGACGGTGAAGTCGCCGACGAGGCCGCTGAAGCCTGCCGGGGCGCCCGCGGGCAGGGCGCGGATCTCGATGGGGATGCGCTCGCTCGCCACGTTCTCGGTGCGGACGTCGGAGAGGCCAGGGAGGTCGCCGAAGAAGGGGTCGGAGCCGAAGGGCGACGGGCGGCGGCGGCGCTCGGTGGCGAACTGCGCCAGCAGCACGCCAGCGGGGATCTCGATCTGCCCGGGCTTGCTGGCGCGATAGGCGTACCACAACTCGGCGCCTTTGCCGCCCGGATCCACGAGGTCGTACTCGGTCGTCACCGGCTCGACGTTTGGCTCGGGGGTGAGTCCCTCCACCTCGGGCGGCGCCCATCGCGCGTTCACAAGTCGCGACGACGTCTTGTACGCAAGGTGGTACACCAGCACCTGCCCCACGTACGCGACGCCGCTCGCCGCTCCCAGATCGGCCACCAGCTTGTCGAGGCTCCCCGCCGGGCGCGCTGCCACGTGCAACTTCACTGCTGGCGCCGAGATCGTCCCCTCGGCCGAGGCGAGCTCCACCGGGCCGAGGGTGTAGTCCCCCGCTTCCAGCGCCGCCACCTCGTAGCGAAAGGTCTGGATGTTCACCGAGGAGAAGTTCATCGTCGCGCGCGTGGACGTCTGGGTGAGGAAACTCACGCGCAAGCCCGGCGGCGCGTCGATCTTCGGCGCGACCTTCAACCGCGCGTCGACCACTTGCAGCGTGAGGCCGATGGTCTCGCCGGCGCGGACCTCGCGCTCGTCGAGCTGCAAGACCACCTGCGCGGCCAGCGCGACCGAGGCGACGATGGCGATCACCAGTCCTTCTCCGTGTCGCGACCGGTCAACTGTACGTGCGGGCGGCCGTCCTTGACACTGTCCACCAGCCGCGCCGCCTCCGCCTCGCCCATCTCGCCCTCGCCCTCGGGATCGGCCACGGCGGCCGCCCCCTCGGCCTCCTCGCTGCCCCCCTCCTCGCCCGGGGCAAAGCCCTCCCCCGGCGCCTCGCCCTCCTCGCCCGGCTCGGCGTCGCCCGCCGCAGGGCTTTGTTCTCCCTCGCCGGGCTGGCCGTCACTCGGCTCTCCCTCCCCCTGGGCCGAGGCCGGGGCGGAGGCCCCCTCCTGTGAACCGGGATCCTCCTCGCCGTCGTCGCCATCCGGATCCTGCTGCGGCTCTTGCTCGGGCGGCTGCTCGCGCAGGGCAATCTCCCGCCTCACCACGGCCGCGTTCTTGCTCGCCGCCTCGAGCTTGGGGTCGGCCTGCGCCGCCGCCTCGAAGCGCTGCACCGCGTCGTCGAGCCTGCCTCCCCGGTAGGCGGCGTTGCCCGCGTTGTAGAGGTACGTCGCCTTTCGTTCCGCGTCGGCCAGCGCGAGCGAGTCATACACCTGCTCGGCCTCGCGGAAGCGCCCCGCCCGGTAGAGCGCCTCGGCGAGGGCCTGCCCCACCGCCGGGTCGCCGGGGTCGCTCACCCGCGCCTGCCCCAGCTTGTCGATGGCGGCGGGCCAGTCCTTCCGCGCGAAGGCCGAGAGCCCGTCCTCCCGGGTGCCGGCATGGGCGCGCCCAGGCGGGAGGAGAACGAGAAGGAACAGCACCGCCTTCGCCAGGCTGCGGGCCACCCGGGGGCGAGGACCGATGCCGAAGAGCGCGTGGGCGACCAGGGCAAGGAACGCGGCAGCCAGCGGCCACTGGAACCGTTCGAACCAGACCTTCTCGCGACGGACACCACGCTCGGCCGCCTCGAGCCGGGCCCGGATCTGTCCCTCGTAGAGTCCGCGCACGTCGTCGTCGCTCACCACGGCGCGGACGTAGGCCCCCCCAGTCTTGGCGGCAAGGGCGCGCAGCTTGTCCTCGTCGAGCTTGCTCAGCACCATGTTCCCGGCGCTGTCCTTCTTGAAGCCACCCTCGGCCAGGGGGATGGGCGCGCCCTCGGCCTCGCCGATCCCGAGCGCGTAGATCGGCGTCTCCGCCTCGCGCGCGCTGGCGATCGCGGCGTCGAGGGCGCTGTCGGGGTCGTGGAACTCCCCATCGCTCACCACGAGGATCGCGCGCCCGTTGCCCGGGGCGTTGCCGAGGAGCTTGAGCGCCGCGTCGATCCCGCCCGCCATGGAAGTACCCTGCGCGGTGATCGTCGCCGTCGTCGTGTCTTCCAGGCCCCAGAGGAAGGTGCCGTAGTCGATGGTGAGCGGCATGCGCACGAAGGCCCCGTTCGCCACGAGCACGAGGCCCACGGCGTCGCCCTTCATGACCCCCGCGAGGTCGGCGAGTTCCCGCCGCGCGCGAACGAGTCGCGACGGCGACACGTCTTGAGCGTCCATGCTCTTGCTGACGTCGAGCACCACGGCGATCGCCACGCCCTCCACCTTTCGCTGCACCCACTCGAAACCGAGCCGCGGGCCGAGGGCCGCCAGCACCAGCGCCGCGAGGGCGACGGGGGCAAGCACCGACTGCCAGGCCCGGGCCCGGGTGGCGCCCCGG
>VGRQ01000548.1 GCA_016875315.1 Deltaproteobacteria bacterium
CCGCTCTCGACGCGCAGATCGGCGAGGCTCGGCGCCGCCTCGACAACCTGTACCGGGCCATAGAGGATGGAAGCCTCGACCTCTCCATCCTCGCCCCGCGCATCCGCGAGGTGAAGGCCCAGGTGGACGAACTCACCGCGAGGCAGGCGCGGCTCGCCACGGCGGCGACCCCGGTCGTCCGCATCGCGGACGCCGCGACCATCGACCGCTACGTCGAGCGGCTGCGCGAGGTGCTCGCCACGGGCACGGCCAACGCGCAGCGCGCCTTCCTGCGGGCGTGGATCACCCGCATCGAGGCGGAGGGCATGAAGCTCACCGTCAGCTTCACGCTGCCACCCGAGCTGGGCGGCGGCGAAGTGGGAGGGAGCGGAACAGGAGGAACCCGGCGGCAGAACTCCAGGTCGTCCGAAGTTCTGCCCCAGGTCGCGAATGGTGGAGGCGGCGGGAGTCGAACCCGCGTCCGAAGCGCCTTCTAGCTCTCGAGATACGTGGCCTGCCGGAAGCTCACCGGCGAGTGTCGTCCCCTTTGGGGACCGTCAGAACTCCCTGTTTGAACTTCGATCGTCCGCCGGTTGTTCATCCGCGGAGTCACTGCGTGCCTGGATTACACCCAGCCCGGTTCGGCAGCTCCGGGCCGGATGCCGGGGGTTCTTAATGACCCCCGGACCTCAACTAAGCCGCGAGGGCCTCGCTGAAGTGGTCGCTGTTGTTGGCAGCTTGGTTTTGGTTCTCTCACAGCGGAACCGCGCTCGCCACGCCCGTCGGCCGTCCGTCACCTCGTCGAAACCGGTACGCCCCCGGTAAGGGAAATGGGCCTCGCGGCCCGTTGCAGGCTCTACATGCTCCCCGGCGAGGCCTGCGGCAAGGGGGCGAAGTCTCGGCGCATTCACATGTCGCGACACGACTGGGACCGGCCCGAGGTCGCGATGCTCGCCAGAGTTTGCCCAGCCAGGGCCGCTCCGTCGCGACTGGTAGCCGCAGGCAGCCCACCCGGATCACACCGGCGCCGCCTGCCCTAGCCCGCCTTCGAGCCCGGCGTGACATCAGCCCTCGTGCGACAGAACCCCTAGCTCGGCCAGCGCCCGCGCCATGGCCCCGTCCTCGAGCAAACAGTTCAGCGGGTGATCCCCACCCGCCACCACCCGCAACTCCACGCCGCCACCCGCCATCTCCTGCGAGTGCGCCAGCGGCACGACGCTGTCGTGCTCGCCGTGGAAGATGACCGCCCGCGCGCCCTCGGGCAGTCGCGATGGACCACCCAGTAGTCGCGACGCCGGCGCGATGAGGATGGTCGGCCCCGTCCACAGCCCCTCGGCGACCAACTGGCAAGCCACCGCACCGCCGAAAGACGAGCCCACCACCACCTCGGGACGATGCTCGGCCAACGCCGCGCGCGCCGTGGGCAGGGCCGTCGCGAGCGAGTTCGTGTCGTAGCCCGGGGTGAACGCGCCGTAGCGCGCCCGCAGCCACCGGGCCTTGTTGCCGCTCGGCGAGCTTTCCCTGCCGTGAAAGAAGAGAACACCACCCATCGCGAGTAGACTATCCCGGTGATCGCCCTCCTCGGCTGCCACGACGGACCCGCCGGGAGCACGCTGCTGCCGAACGTCGACACCGCGCGAGACAGCGCCAGCGACAGCGCCCCGCCCATCGACACCGCCGACACCGCCGACACCGCCGACACGGCCGACACCGCGACCCCGGAGCCCGTCGAGCTGGTGGCCTGCGTCGAGGTGATCGCCAGCTCGCCGTCCGCCGTGACCACCCCGCCCACCTGGAACGCGAACCTCCCCAAGCTCGCCGGCGACGGCCAGTTCTACTACGCCGTCCACACCTGGTACGCCGACGATGCCGCCGAGCGCTATGCAGCCCTGCTGTCGCGACCGGTCGACGGCGGGCCGTGGAGCCCCCTCGCCACCATCGACATGCCCCACCAGCCCCCCGGGCTGGTCATCGACGCCGGCGGCCGACTCCACCTCGCCTTCGCCTGCCAGCGCCCCGGCAGCGACGACGTGACCTGCTTTCCCGGCGGGGCCGGTACACAGGGGAACTCGCGACGCTTCTACCACCTCGTCTTCGAGACCCGCGCCGCCGACGGCCGCTACGACACCACGACCTACGGCAACTGGGACGAGTGGACCGGCCCGACCAACGGCTACCTCGGCCTCGGCACCACGCCCGACGGCACCACCTGGTGGTCGCTGGCCGACGAGGACTGGCGTCGCGTGGTGATGTCGTGGAGCCCCGGCGGCGACACCGACGAGCTGGCCACCCTCGACTTCTCCCCCGACTACCTGCTTTACCCCGTACACGCCGCCCTCTCCGTGCGCGAGTTGTTGCTCTTCGCCGGCCTGTTCGACCCCGGCGGTGGCAGCAACGCCGCTTACAACGCGGCGGTGGCCTTCCTCGGCAACGGCAGCGAGTTCACGCCGAGCTACCAGGTGGCGCCCGGCAGCGGCGCCACCCTCGCCGCCTTCCCCGACGACGCGCTCCTCGACGAGGCCGGCACCACGCTCCTGGCCTACGTCGACGACGGCGCCTGCGACACGGTGATCGCGACGAGCGTCGGCGCCGCCGAGACCGAGACCCGCCTCGGCTGCCTCGGCACCTACGCCAAGCTGCATCGTGACGGCGACACGCTCTGGCTCCTCGCGCCGAGCGCCACCGCCGCGTGGAGCGTGGCCCATTCCAGCGACGGCGGGCTCACGTGGTCCTGGGAGATCGTCCCGGTGGAGGGCCTCGACCCTGCCGACCTGGCGCTCACCGGCTTCACGCTCGTCCGGCCCGACACCTCCCCGTTGGCGCACGACCCCGCCGTGATCCGTTTCTTCGCCAGCGGCCTCGACAGTAGCTCGCTCGTCGCGCGCTCGTACTTCGGAGAGTTGCGACTCCGCTAGGCCACCCTCCGCGCCTCCGCCGCCCGGCTCCGCGCCCGCGCCACGCGCAGGAGCTCGCTGAAGCTGGTGGCGTCGCTGTCGGCCACGGCAAGGCCGATGCGGCAGGCCACCTCCATGCGCTGGATGCTCGGCACCCGCACGCGGGCCACCAGCGGCTCGAGCCGCTTCATCGCGGCGATGGCGCCCTCGGGCGTGGTGGGGCCGAGCCACGCCACCACGTCGGTGTCGGTGCAGTACACGCGGTCGGAGGGCCGGAGGCGTTCGCGCAGTCGCGACTCGAGCGCAGCGAGAAAGGCCGGGCGCATCGTGCCCTCCACCGCGTCGGGATTGACCGCGCCCACCACGAGAAGCGCCCCGCTGGTGACCCGCATCCCGAGGTGGCCGTCGGTGGGTCCCGCCACCATGAGCCCGTCGATCGCGCCCACGAGGGTGCTCGCCATCGTGGGCGAGAAGCGGCGGCCACTCTCCTCGGCGATGGCGGCCACGATTGCCTCGGGCGAGGCGCCGTCGCGCGTCTCGAGCCAGTCGGCGGCGGCGAGGAGCTGGGCAGGGAGAGGGACGCCCGCTCCGCCGACCCCGGGGGGCAGGCCGAGGCCGTCGAAGCGGGCGTGCCGGCAGGCCAGGGCCGCGCGCGTGCCGTCCGGCAGGGGCAAGCGCGTGTCGGCC
>VGRQ01000549.1 GCA_016875315.1 Deltaproteobacteria bacterium
TGGCGCAGGCGCTGCCGGCCGATGAAGAAGCCCTTGACGCGCTTGTAGAGACGGTTCTTGCGGACGCGAGAAAGCGCCGCGCGCTTGATACGTGCCATGTGTCAACTCCGTTTGGATGGCCGCTTCCCAGCAGGCACCCGCGAGGCGCGGGCGAGCGGTGACGGCAGGGGGACGAGACCTACTCCCAGGGGATGAGGGCCTTCACCTGGTCGTGGTTGGTGCTGTCGATGTAGCCGGCCTGGCGGAGGCCGCGCTTGTTGTCCTTCTTCTTGTGCTCGAGGTTGTGGCGCATTCCCCGCTTCTTGTAGCGGATCTTGCCCGTGCCGGTGACACGGAAGCGCTTGGCCGCGGCCTTGTTGGTCTTTTGCTTGGGCATCTGGATTCTCCTATTTCTTCTTGCCAGGAGCGAGGAGCATCACCATCTGCTTGCCGTCCATCCGGGGGGGCTGCTCGACCACGGCGGCGGCGCCGAGACGGTCAGCCAACTTCCGGCACTGGTCCTCGCCGATGTCGCGGTGAGCGATCTCGCGGCCGCGGAAGCGGACCGTGACCTTCACCTTGTCGCCGTCGGCAAGGAACCGCTCCACAGCGCGGAGCTTGACGTCGAAGTCGTGGTCGTCGGTCTTGGGGCGGAGCTTGATCTCCTTGACCTCGACGACGACCTGGTGTTTGCGGGCCTCTGCCTCCCTTTTCTTTTTCTCGTACTTGAGCTTGCCAAAATCAGCGACCTTGCACACCGGCGGGCGAGCCATCGGCGCCACCTCGACCAGGTCGAGCCCGCGCTCGCGCGCCAGCGCCAGCGCGTCCATCGTGTCCATCTCGCCGAGCTTCTCGCCCGCGTCGTCGATCACCAGCACCCGCGGGACGCGGATTCGTTCGTTGACTCGAGGTTCGTTGCGTTCAGGTGGGAGCTGGGGGTCACGGCGAAACGGTGGGCGCAAAAACTCTCCTTGGACCGGTGATTACGAAGAAGGTGGTAGGCACGGGCGGATTTGAACCGTCGACCCTCGCCGTGTCAGGGCGATGCTCTGCCGCTGAGCTACGTGCCTGTGGGCGCGGCTTCTACTCCCGGTGGCGGCGTTCGTCAACGGTCGTCACGCGAGGCGGCACGTTTTTGTGGAGCGCGCCGGCGACGAAGTCGGCCACCAGCGGGGCGGCGTCGCGCGGGGATGGCGCCGTGCCGGCCTCCCGGGCCACGCTGCTCACGCCCGCGCCGTGGAGCCCGCAGGGGACGATGAGCTCGAAGCCAGCGAGGTCGTTGACGAGGTTGAGCGCGAATCCGTGCATGCTCACCCCCCGGCGCACGTGCAGCCCGATGGCGCAGAGCTTGCCGCCCGAGGCCCAGGCTCCAGGATAGCCGTCGCGACACCAGGCGCGCACCCCGAGCGCCCCGCAGGCGGCGATGATCCCCCCCTCCAGCGCACAGACCAGCGAGCGGACGCCGCTGTCGCAGCGGCGAAAGACGTAGCCGACGAGCTGCCCTGGCTCGTGGCAGGTGGCCAGCCCCCCGCGCTCGGTCTCGACGAGATCGAACCCGGCCCTCGCCACCCGGTCGGCATCGACGCCCGCGCCCCGCCGTCCCGTGGTGATCACTGGGGGGTGCTCGAGCAGCCAGAGCGCCTCGGGCGCCTCCCCGCGAATCACGCGCTCGCGGTACTCTCTCTGTCGCGACAGCGCGTCACGGTAAGGCACCGTCCCCAGCCACTCGACGATCACGCGCCACGATAGGTGCGGCTCGACTTCCACCGCGCGAGGAGGTGGCCACCCACTACCGCGAGGGCGGCGGTGACCGGCACCGCGAGCACCAGTCCCCAGATGCCGAGCAGGTTGCCGCCTACCACCAGTGCCACCATCACGATCATCGGGTGGAGCCCCACCCGGTCGCCCACCAGCCACGGCGTCAGGAAGGTGCCCTCGATGAGCTGGCCGGCCACGAACACCGCCGCCGCCGCCACCACGTGCCAGTCGAGGCCGAACTCCATGAGCGCCAGCACCACGGCAAGGCCCCCGGCCACGAGGGTGCCCAGGTACGGGACGAGGAACAAGGCCCCGCCCAGCATGCCCACGGTTATGGCAAGGTCGATGCCGCAGGCGAGGAGCCCGGAGGAATAGACGACGCCGAGGACCATGGCCACGGTGAGCTGGCCGCGGACGAAGCCAGCCAGCCGCTCGTCGATCTGGGACGACATCGTGCGCACCGTGGCGCGCAGCTTCTCCGGCACGAGCCCTTCGACGCCCGCCAGGAGCTCGGGCCAGTCGCGAAGCAGGTAGAAGGTAAACAAGGGCAAGAGCGACAGCGACAGCATCGACAACACGAAGGACAGGCTGCCCTGGGCCGCCGTCTGCAGCCACTCCTGCACGCGAGCGCGCACGTCGGGCGAGATCTTCTTCAGCAAGCTCGGAAGTTCCTGACCGAGCTCGTTCATGTCGACCGGGACGTGGATGCCCAGCCGCGCCTCGGCCACGGCTACCCACGGGCCGATGTTGTCGGACAGGCGCTGCACGTACGGCACGATGTTCGTGGACAATTCCGCGACCTGGCCGACCACCCGGGGGACGATGAGCACCACCACCCCGGCGCCCGCGGCGAGGAGCCCCAGTCCCACCACGAAGCATGCCGTTTGTCGCGACACGCCACGACGCTCGACAGCGCGCACCGGCCCGTCGAGGAGCCAGGCGAACACCGCCGCCGCGAAGAGCATCGAGATGACCGACCACGTGAGGTAGAGGAAACCGGCGAGCACGCCCGCGCCGACGAGCCCCCAGCCCAGGTAGCTGCGACCGGCCGAGCCGCGAAGCGAACGCGGCGACGGCGCCAGCCGCGAGCGCAACACCTGCGCCCCCGCACCCACGTGTGCAGATCGGCGAAACATCAGTCCACCACCACGACAACTGCACCTCGCGACAGTGCGTCGCTCGACGCGTCGACCTCGCGCAGCGCCGCGACCCCGGCCGCATCGAGCACGATGTCGACTCCGTCTCGTGCCGCCCTTGCCAGGACGAAGACGGGGGTTGCCCCAGCGCGCCTGGCCGCCGCCGGGTCGGCCGCGTCGCTGACGTACACCACGGGCCCCCGCAGGCTCGCCGCGTAGGCGGTCATGTCGACCACGCCGTAGAGGTGCCCGCCGGCCTCGTCGAGCACCTCCGGGGCGATCGCGGGCTCGACGCCGGTTCCCCGGGCGTCGATCACCAGCCCGCTCGGGCCGCCCTGCGGTCGCGACACCTCTGGTGCCCGGGCGAGCGTCACCAGCGCCGGGCGCAGCCAGGACTGCAACGACAGCGCCGCGTCGAGCTCCACGCCACCGCTGGCGAGGTAGCGCGCCTCGTACACCTCCCAGAGGGCGAGGTTGGCGTCGAGCCGATCGGCCACCACGTCGCCCCCGTCGAGCAGGGCCGCCGCCACGCGATCCCGGTCGATGCGCACGCTGCGCGCCGCGCGCTCGAAGAACGGCCGCAGTTGCTCGCGGGCGTCGCCCTCCAGGGCCTCCAGGCTGGTCATCGCCCCGGTGGTGGCCCGACCCGAGGACTTGGCCACCACCCGCAT
>VGRQ01000550.1 GCA_016875315.1 Deltaproteobacteria bacterium
GGTGCGGCGCGATGCGCTGGCGGAGGTCATGGTCGGGATGAGGGAGAGGTTTGCGGCGCGGCGGCGCGGGGTGGGGGGCTTGAATGTCCTATGCCCTGGCCCGGCACCCCGCGAAAGGCGGGTCGAGGTTGTGCTCGTGAATGCGCTGCAGCTCCTTGCGTGGTCGGACCGCAGCGTGCTCGGTGGAGGGAGGCTCGCTGGAGAGGCGACGATCCGACCTTGCGGAAACGCGAGCGATCTGATATGGATCCCCGAGCGAGCGCCCTTCCTGCTCGATCCGCCCCTTGGTCACCAAGCGACCCTGCTGGCGCCGGATGGCGGCTTCGTGGAGGGAGGCATTCTCACGCGCGACGTCGCGGAGCGCCGGGAAGTCCGGCTCTGAGACGCCGCTCCCGGCGCTACTCGAATGACGAGAGCGCCACCGAGTCAGCAGGCCCCGCACCCGCGGGGCGGGAGAAAAGTCATGAGGCATGTTCGCCGGAGCCACCTGTTCACGATAGCGGTAGTCGTTGCCGCGGCGGCGATCGCGTCGCCGCGGGGCGCGGCGCAGAGCACGCCCGCCTCGCCCGACGGCGTACCGGGCGCGCCGGCCGGCGCGGGGCTGGGCACGGGCGGGGTCACGTGCGGCTTCGTCGAGACGACGTGGAGCGACCCCGATTGGGTACTCGCGACGTCCGACTACATCCTCCGTTCGACGGACTGCGTCGCGGAATGCGAGGTCTCCCCCTTTTCGTGGTTCGACCAAGTCGAGGCGGCGCCCTGCTACAGCACGCGCTTCTGGAAGCTGGAGGAAGACTCGACGATCGGGAATGCCTTCCCGATGTCGGCACTCGGCGTCGGCACCTTCGACGGCCTCTTCGTGAGGTCCAAGGTGCACTTCCAGCTCTATTCGGGTGTGGACAACAGCCAGCCCTTCGGCCCCGAGCAGTCCGGCCCGAAGTACGTCTCGATCGACCACTGGGGGGCAGTGGCCTGCGACTCGTTCGAGCCAGGCACCTTCTTCGTCACCGGCGGCCCGGGCGCGCTGGCCAACTACTCGATCAGCATCGGTGACGAGGTCACGATAGAGGAGCTAGACGTTGACCATGACGACGTCGAGAAGGACCTCCATGCGTCGGACTATGACGCCGACTTCGTGATCCGCCGCGGAGCGTCCTTCGAGCTGTCGCTCGTGGTGTCGGACGCCTACGGCTCCGGGTGCCACCAGGTCGTGTTCGAGGCGAAGCACACCTTCGATGGCGCGGAGAAGACGATCACCATGCTCGCCGGCAAGGCGGCCGTGCCGCCGGGCATCTGGGGCGCGCGCATCGTAGATGAGGTCGACGACGGCGCCACGAAGACGCTGGAGATCGAGCTCGCCGTCCCCGGCAACGCCTCCCTCGGCCGATACGAGTTCGACGTGCTCGTCCGCCAGGCGGGCGCATTGGAGCCGGACGACGAAGAGGAATTCCCGGAGGAGGTGGTCGTCATCGCTAACCCGTGGAGCACCGCGGACCAGGTCTACCTCGAGGGCGAGAGCCGCCGGAACGAGTACGTGCTCAATGAGTCCGGCGTCATGTGGCAGGGTAACCACCCGAGCGCCACGGCGAAGAGCTGGTCCTACGCGCAGTTCGACTCCGGCGGCGTCGCGCTACGCGTCGCGTTGGACCTGCTCTCGGGCTTGAGCTCCGAGCAGCGCGCCGACGCGGTGCTCGTCGCGCGCCGCCTCTCGGCGCAAGTGAACTCCAATCAAGGCGGCGTGCTGCAGGGCAACTGGTCCGGCAACTACGCCGGCGGCACCAACCCGTCGTCGTGGTCCGGCAGCCTTCCCATCCTCAGCGCCTACGACGGAGGCGGCGGGGCGGTGAAGTTCGGCCAGTGCTGGGTCTTTGGCGGAGTGCTCACCACCACGCTGCGCACGCTAGGCATCCCGGCGCGGCCGCTGTCCAACTTCAGCTCCGCGCACGACACCGGCGCCGACAAGACTATCGATCGGTACTACGCTGCCGACGGGACGTTCCTAAAGGCGCTCTCCCAGGACTCCATCTGGAACTACCATGTCTGGTGCGACGCCTGGATCGACGGCCGCTGGAACGCCGTGGATGCCACGCCCCAGGAGTTGAGCGGCGGGCTGCACCAGCTCGGCCCGGCGCCCGTGCCCGCCGTGAAGGCGAAGAGCGGCGGCCTCTACGACGTGGACTTCGTCACCACAGAGGTCGATGGCGACGTCCGCTACCTCAAGGACGACGGAACGGGGAACTACGTGGTGTTCAATACCGACACCAAGGCCGTGGGCCTCACTATTTTGACCAAGGCGATCGGGAGCTCGGCCGCCGAGACCATCACCGGCGCCTACAAGACCGACACCTCCCTCACGGGCGACGCCGCGGAAGGGGCGCAATATGTCGAGGCCACCGTCTCCGACGTGGCACTCGCGCTCGCGCTGCCCGCGGTCGTGCTGCTGGGCCGCGACGTGCCCATGGTGCTGGAGCTCGTGAACTCGGGCGCGGCCCCGCGTACGGTGCACACGGTCTGGTCCGCAAATGCCGTGGACTACCACGGCCTGCTAATCAGCGCGCTGCCCGCGAGCCTCGACCACGTGACCAGCTTGGCGCCCGGCGAAGCGGCGACCGTGACCTTCACCATCCCTGAGGCTGTCTACACAACCGTCACGGGCGACACGCGCGTTCTCGAGACGGCACTCTTGCTGCAGGTGCAGGAGACGTCCGAGGCGTGGGCTCACGTGGACACGACCCTGCTCGTCGATGGCAGCTCGCTCGCGGCGAGCATGGCTCCGGAGGTGCTGGCGATCGCCGGCACGACCACTCTCGACGTCTCGTTCACGAACCCGCTGAGCGTGCCGCTCACGAACGCGCGCTTCGTGTTCCAGCTCGACGCCGGGCTAAGTACAGCGGAGAGTGAGGTGAGCCTCGGCAACGTCGACCCGGGCGAGGCCGTGACGATCCCCGTGGAAGTGACCGGTACGGCGGAAGGTGTCCATGGGGCCAGCGTGCTGCTCGACTCTGAGGAGCTCTCGGATGTCACGGTCTTCGCGCAGGCGGCTGTGCTCGTCGACGGCGGCCTGTCCGCGGAGGTGGTGTTCGTTTCCGCGGCGGCGGGCGGCACGCAGACCCTGCACCTCGACGCGGGCCCGGCACACGCGGGGCGCAGCTACCTCATCCTGGGCTCGGCCTCCGGCTCGAGTCCCGGGACGAAGGTGGGCGCAGTCACAGTGCCGCTCGCGTTCGATGCGTACACCGCGTTCACCGCGGATTCGGCCAACTCCACCGCGCTCGTGAACACCCACGGCCAGCTCGACGCGCTCGGCCAGGCGGAGGCGCAGATCGTGGTGCCCGCGGGCCTGCCGCCTTCCGTCGCCGGTATGACGCTGCACCACGCGTACGTGCTGTACGGCCCAATCGACTTCGCGAGCAACACCGTGCCGCTCGTGCTTGAGTAGCGAGACGGGACCGCGCGTGCCGCGCGAGCGCCGTGGCAGCCGGCGTCGGCACTGCGGGCGGCCATCGTGCCGGCGGGGCCGGCGAGACGGTCCCGCTGC
>VGRQ01000551.1 GCA_016875315.1 Deltaproteobacteria bacterium
AGGCCCGTGGGCACCGGAGGCGGCGGCGGTGGCGGCGGGGCGCGCAGGACTCGAAGGCGCATGGGCAGGCCGCATGTAGCGCGGGGCGCGCGGGCGGTCGGCGGTGGGCAGCCGGGGTATCCTTCCCGGGATGAGACTCCCCCGGGCGCTGGCCCTCCTCGTCTTGCCTGCCTGCTCGGCCGGGCTCGACACGACCGGCAGCGACGGTCCCACCGCGCCGCGCGACACGGCCGCGGACACCGACGCCGACACGGATGCCGACGCCGACACGGACACCGACGCCGACAGCGACGGCGACACCGACAGCGACAGCGACGCCGACGCCGACAGCGATGCCGATGCCGACGGCGACGCCGATGCGGATGCCGACGGCGACAGCGACGGCGATGCCGACACCGACACCGGCACCAGCGACGACCGCGACGGCGACGGCTGGCCCGACGCCGACGACTGCGAGCCCGACGACGCCACGCGGTACTCCGGCGCCCCGGCCCTGTGCGACGGGCGCACCTGCGGCTGGGACTTCTGCGACGCCCAGTGCGGCGGCGTGGCGTGCGCCGACGAGGCGTCGCAGAACACGGTGCTGCAGATCGTGGGCAACTGGTACCTGTCGGACAGCACCGACTCGATGCTGGTCGAGGACCCCTCCGAGTCGCCGGGGGGCGACTTCCGCGGGCAGCTGTTCTACGCGGCCGACGACGCGGCCGACGGCGACACCCCCCTGTACCGGCTGGTGGCCTCCTCGGGCGAGACCGACCACATGGTCAGCACCAACCCCACCGAGGGCGCGCCCGACTACGCGCTGGAGGCCACGCTCGCCCACGGGTGGGCAGCGGCGGGCGACGGCATGGACGAGCTGGTCCGGTATTACTCGACCTCGCCCTACGACCACGACGCCGGGTTCAGCTCGGCCGCGCCGGCCGGGTACGCGGCCGAGGGTGCGCTGGCGTGGGTGTACCCCCGCCACGGGCTCGACGACGAGGACCTCGAGACCGTGTCCGGCGCCGAGGTGAGCCTCGGGCTCAACCGCGTGGCCGGCGGGGCGGTGTGGTCGCTGCAGTGGGACGGCGTGGAGTTCCTGAGCGCCTACGACTTCGGCCGCCAGCTCCAGATCGCGTTCCAGATGAACGGCTCGGGCGAGGCCGACAACCCAACCGAGGCCGGCGACGCCTACGCCGCCCCGGGCGACCCCGAGGGCTGGCGGCACGGGTCGCCGCTGCTCGACCTCTCCGCCGGGGCGGGCACGGTGAGCACGACGACGCGTCCCCTGCAATGGCTGCCCGGCGGCTTCCACACGGCGGCACACGACACCACGCGAAACCCGGTGGCATGGGACGGCAGCTTCGAGAAGACCATCACCCTCGACGACGGCGGCAACCCCCACATCCTCGCGTGGACCACGACCATCACCTTCCCCGAGACCCACGGCAGCCTCAACATCGAGCTCGCCACCGCCTACCTCACCGGCTTCTTCGACACCTTCTACACCTACGACGCCGCCACCGGCACGCTCACCGACAAGACCTCGGGCATCCCACTCGGGGGCTGCGTCGACCCCTCGCTCGATCCGGACCAGCGACCGGACGCCGGGGGCGCCATCATCGCGTCTGCCTCGGGGAGCCACGCGCTCGGCGTGTACCGCAACCGGACGCTGTCGTCCACGGAGGGCTACGGCCTGTGCAGCTTCCTCTACGGCGACACCGGCAGCACCGACTTCTCCACCTCGAAGTGGAACCTGCTCGAGCGCCCGGCGGGCGGGCTCGACGCGGGGACCTACTCCTGGGACTTCTACATCGTGGTGGGCACGCTGGCCGACGTCGTGGCCGGCATGGACGAGTTGTACGCCCGGTGAGCGCGCCGTCACCGCGCCTGGAGCAGGCCTCGTGCTGATCGTCCCCCTCCTCGGGTGTACCGCGCCCGATCCATCCGGCGACACCGCCGCCGTCCCCACGCCCGGCGTGGTGGTGCTGGCCGGTGGCGGCAGCGAGGGTGACGACGGCGATCCCGAGGCCTGGTCGGCGCGACTGTACGCCGCCCTGCTCGAGGGCGGCGACGTGACCGGCGACGGCCGGGTGCGGGTGGGGGTGCTGTCCACCGCCGAGGAGAGCGACTGGCTGCCCGGCTACTTCGAGGGGCTCGGCGCCGACGAGGCCGTCAACGTGCGGGTGAGCACGCGTTCGCAGGCCGACGCCTCGTCCGTGGCCTCCTCCCTTGCCGACTTCGACGCGGTGTTCCTCAAGGGCGGCGACCAGGGCGAGTACTACGACCTGTGGAACGACACCGCCCTCGACGCGGCGCTGCTCGCGCTCCGGGCGCGCGGCGGCGGGATCGGCGGCACCAGCGCGGGCGCGATGTCGCAGGCCGAGTGGGCCTTCGCCGGTGGCGAGGACCTCGTGAGCGCCGACGTGCTTCAGGACGCCCGGACGCCCTACCTCGACGACGCCAGCGACGGCGGGAGCGGCGTTCACGGCGATTTCCTCGGCACGGTGCCCGGGGTGGTGATCGACACCCACTTCACCGTGCGAGGGCGCCTCGGGCGGCTCTGCGGCATCCTCGCGCGGGTGGTCGACGAGCACGCGCCGGCCGGGCTTCTCGGCATCGGGCTCGACGAGCAGACGGGCGTGGTGCTCCGCGGCACGGCGGCCGAGGTGATCGGGGTCGGCGCGGTGAGCCTCGTCGATCCGAGCGAGGCCTCGGCGCCGGTCCGCGAGTCCGGGCTGCCCCTCGGATGGAGCGGACTCCGGCTCTCCCGGCTCACCGACGGCGCCCGGTTCGACCTCGCCAACCCTGGCGCCGCCGAGGCCCCGCCCGGCGCCGAGGTCGTGGCCTGGGACGGCAGCGCCGGCGAGGCCGACGGCGAGTGGTACGCCGACGGCGACTGGCTCCCGCACGAGGAGCGCTTCGCCGTGGTGGTGGATCGCTCGCCCGAGCCCTTCGCCACCCGCGCGGGCACCGACCTGCCGGTGCTGTCCGACGGGATCGGAGTGCTCGACGCTCACGACGCGGACCGGCGCGGCGCCAACGAGGAGGCGCTGTTCCGCGCGCTGCACGATCACGTCGGCCACACCGGCTTCCTCGTGGGGGAAGGCGGCAGTCTCCAGCGTGCCGAGGCCGAGCCGTCGCAGGTTGCCGCGATCGACAACCCCGAGAGCGACGAGCCTGCGACGGCCACGCTCGTGGTCGACAGCACCGCCGTCACCGCCCGCGCGCTGGCGCCCCTCCCCTCCCCCTCCGACACCGGCGACGGGAGCCTGCACGCCGCCACCCTCCTCGGCCTGCGCCTGCACGTGCTCTACACGCCGGTTGCCGGCGAGAGCTACGACACCGTCACCCGCTCGGTGGTGGCCGAGTGAGGGAGGGGGCGGACATCGAGGCGAGAAAGGAAGCGCTCGAGGCCGTGGTGCGCGCCTGGTGCGACTCGCGGGACGGGGGGTGAGGGTGGCGGGGGGCGGAGCGGGGCGCACTTGACGCCCTCGGCGGGGCGGCGAGATCTCCTCGGGGCGGGCGGCGCAGCTGGTGGGGATGGGGCG
>VGRQ01000552.1 GCA_016875315.1 Deltaproteobacteria bacterium
CCGCGCTGCGGGTGCTCGAGGCCCGTGCCTGATCTCGCCGCGATCTACGCCGCGCTGATCGCCGGGCAACACGGCGAGGTGCTCGCCGCAGCCCTCCCCGCCGAGGGCACCGCCGACCGGGCACGCCTCCACGCCTGGCGCGCCCAGAGCCTGCGCGCCCTGGGGCGTCCCCGGGAGGGCGCGATGGAACTGATACATGCAATACGTATCACCAAGATGCTGGGTGACAGCCAAGCAACGGCGGAGCTACGTACCCTGCATGCCGACGTGTCGCGCTCGGTGGCAGCGCTCGACGCCGCCGACAAGGCTCGCAGCGCCGACGCACCGTTGATCCATGCCCAGGTCGACGACCTGGACAGCGACACGCTGATCCGCAAGGCCCAGGCCCACGCCGACGCCGGGGACGATGTATACATCTGTCGCGACTCGCGCTGGTGCGGGCGACCGACCCCCGCGCCCAGGTGCTCGCCCACCTCGCGCTGGCTCGTTTCACCCGCGACCCCGCGGAGGTACACGCCGCCCACGCGGTGGCCGACCTGGCCGACGACCAGAACCTCCTCACTGCCGTGGCCCAGGCCGCCCGCGCGCTGGGCGTGAAGCTCCGGGGACCGTCCTTCGGGTAGGGCCCCTGCTACTCCCCCTCGCAGGCCTCGATGCTCACCTCCACGCGGTCGTTGCCGGGGTTGCACTCGTCGAGCCGGTCGGCGGGGATGACCTTCAGGAACTGGCGGGTGCCGAGCGCCTCTACCGTCGCGCGCAGCTCCACCGAGGCGCTGGCGGTCATCGCCGGGAGCGCGCCGGGGAGGGTCACGCGCGCCACCTCGTCGAGCGTGCCCGTCGCGTCGGTGAGCAGGGCGAGGTCGATGCCCTCCCCGGCGTCGCGGCTGCCGGTGTTGTTCACCCTCGCGGTCACCACCACCTCGCCGCCGGGCGCGCAGCTCTCGGCGCAGGCGTCGAGCAGCTCGGGCGAGAGGTCGGCGAAGTCGCCGTCCATGGCCGGCTGGGCGCGGTAGGCGTTGTACACGTCCCACGCCGGCTCGGGCCATGGCACGAGGCTGCCGTCGTTGGCCACCGTGGTGAGGTCGTAGCCCACCTGGTTCCAGGCGGGGCGGGTGGGCGCCCAGGCCGAGGTGGGGGAGCCGTAGATGGCGACAGCATGTTGCCGCGCCGAGCTCTCCACGTCCGCGTCCGGCACGGGACCGGTGACGAATATCTCGGCGCTCCCGTCCGCGTCGAGGTCGGCCACGAAAGGGCCTCCATAGTGGGACCCATAGGCCACCACTGCGCCTGCGTTGTCGGCAAGCGGCACCCCCGTCTCCCCGTCGAGGATGAAAAGGCCACTCGCGTTCCAGTCGATCACCTCGTAGCGCCCGTCCGCGTCGAGGTCGGCCATCGCGCAGGCGCCAGCGGTGGGGCGGCCCTCGTGGGCCACGCGCCAGCGCTCGGTGCCATCGAGGTCGAGGAGCACGGACGCCCCGCCCCAGGGCGCGCAGATCTCGGGCACCCCGTCGCCGTCCACGTCGCCGAGCGCAGCATCCACCGGGTCGATGGAGTGCCCCTCGCCGTCCCGGCCAGGGACGCTCTCGCACCAGTGGGCGCGGCCGGTTGCTGGGTCCATCGAGCACAGCCACCCGGAGCCGCCCACGATCACCACGAGATCGCCGTCGGCATCGCGGGCACCCATGAACAGCACCCGGTCGCCGAAGGTCCGTTCCCATCGCAGCCCGGTGCCCGTGTCGAAGTCCCAGACGCCGACCGCGTTCGCGAGGCGCGCGCCCGACTGCGCCGTGCCCGGGAGAAATAGTGGCACGAGGGGCGTTTCCCCGGTGGCCGTTTCCTCGAACCGCGTGATCGGCACCCCGTCCGGTCCCCACGTGGCGCGCATGTCGTAGACCGTGGGCACGCCGTCGCCGTCGTGATCGACCACCCCGGTGATGACGTCGAAGTCGATGCGGCCGCCCGGAAGCATCTCCAGAGACGAGCCGCCGCCAAACGAGGGATCCGACCCGAGGGGTACGAATGACATGTAGTAACCGTTGTTGTTGCCGCTACGGGTACCGGTGAACGCGACCGTCGTGCCCCCGGCGTCGCGGAAGCTGACCGTCGAGAGGTCCGACACGCCCTCGGGATCGGACCACACCGAGCGCCACTCCCCGGTGGATGTCAGCACATTGAACATGCTGGTGGCGGTCACGTGGATGTCCACGGAGCCATCCGAGTTGGCGGGCAGCGTTCTCAAACTGGCTCCGTCATTGGCGGGCGCTGCTTCTGCCTCGAGCGCCATCGTCCAGTCGATGGCCACCTGCCGGGGTTGACAAGTCCCCCGCTCCGGGGCCAGCTCCTCGGCGGCCAAGGGGGCAGAGGGGCAGGAGTCGGTCGGCGAGCCAGTGTCGGCGGTATCGCTGCGCGGGTTCCAATCGTCATCGACTGGAGACGGGGCGACGACATCCTCATCCGAGCCGAAGAGGTCGTAGTCGGAACAGGCGAACAGGAAGATCACGCCGCTCTCCTCCGCGTGAGAAAGCTCGGCCGAAGCCGCATCGATGCAAGTCTACGCCCCGCAGCGCGCGTTCGCTACCACGGACAGGACCCAGACGCGGAATCGCAGGACGTGGCATAGCCGTAGAGGAAGCCGGAGCACACGTCGGTGCCGGCATCACCGAATGTGTACTCGGTCTGCGAGCCCGAATAGAGCGTGTCGTCGTCGTCACCGCCGTAGAGCACGTCCGCCGTCCCCGGCCCGCCGCACACGGAGTCGGCGCCACTGCCGCCGTACATGTCGTCGTCGGCATCGCCACCCTTCATCTGGTCGGCGTCGTCACCGCCCTCCATCCAGTCGCTGTCGTCGCCGCCGTACATCGTGTCGGTGCCGGCCCGGCCGTACATGTCGTCCTCGCCGGCCCCGCCGGTCAGCGTGTCGTTGCCGGTACCCCCGTCGATCGTGTCGTCGCCCGCCTTGCCGTCGATGGTGTCGTTGCCGCCCTCGCCGTTGAGGTACTCCACGACAGCGGCGTCGTTGGACCCGTCGATGTTGTCGTTCCCCGAGTTGTTGTCGGTGCGATCCGTGCCCGCCACCACGAGGTAGGCCAGCTGCGTGCCGGTGAGCTGGATCTCCGCGCAGAACAACGTGCCGACGTCGTCGAAGCCGAAGGCGCGGAACCAGCTGTTGCCGCCGCTGGTGAAGCCCTCGCTGTAGTAGAGCGGGTCGGTGGTGTTGCCGCCCGAGGCGTCCAGCGCGCAGGTGATGGTGTTGCCGGCGGTGGTGCACACGGTGTTGCCCGCGCCCAGGTAAGGCCCCGGGCAGGCCGCCGCGGCGACGCCGGGAACGAGCATGGCCACGGCAGCGGCGAGGGACGCGCCCCGCGCGAGCGACGACGGGACGCGACGGAGAAGGGCGACGCAGCCCCCGAGCATGGAAATACCTCCCGCAGCCGTGAGCCGCGACCTTCGTGGTTGACCCCGCGGGGAGCCGCCGGGTGACACTAGGCTAGCCGAGGCCGGTCGCGACTACAAG
>VGRQ01000553.1 GCA_016875315.1 Deltaproteobacteria bacterium
GGGCCGCCAGCGCCCGCGCCCGGAGCGCGTGGACGCTGGGCAAGAAACGCTCGGGATCGCCGCCGTCTGCCAGCGCCTCCGCGTCCTGGAGCACCTCCAGCGCCGCCCTCGCGTCGCCGGTGGCGAGCCGGGTGCGCGCGAGGTGCGCCGCGCACGCGAGGCGCTCCTGCCGGATGTCCATGGACTCGGCCTTGGAGCGCGCGGCGGCGAGCTCGGCCGCCGCCTCGGTCCACGCCCCCAGCTCTAGCGCCGCGAGACCGCGGATCCGGTGCGCCGCCACCGAGGGGGGGCCGCTCGCGCCGGCGCCCTCGGCCTCGGTCTCGGCGATCGCGTCGGCACCGTGCTCCCAGGCCCCCACCGGGTCGCCCTGCCCGAGCTCCACCTCGGCGAGGTTGGCGAGCGCCGCCGCGCGCATGCCGTGCATGCGCAGGTCGCGATACAAGTTCTGCGCCTCCATCAGGCCGCTGAGCGCCGAGGCGAGCTGTCCCCGGGAGCATTGCACGGCGGTGAGCGCGAGGAGCAGGTCGGCCCGCGCCCGCGGCGAGTGGCCGGCCGAGGCCTGGATGAGTCCTTCCTGCGCGTACTTCTCGACGCCGTCGAGCTCGCCGCGGCTCCACGCGATGTGGGCGCGCACCAGCAAGCCCTCGGCGATGGACTCCCGCTCCCCGAGGTCGCGCGCGCGCGCGAGGTTTGCCACCACCATCGCCTCGGCATCGTCGATCTTCCCGCTGGTGCGAAGCACCCGGGAGAGCCGCATCCGCGCCCGTACCGCGCCGCGCTCGTCGCCCACCCGGTCGGCCAGCGACGCCGCCATCTCCAGCGCCTCGCGCGCCTCGTTCCAGCGACCGCGCAGGTACCACACCTCGGCGCGAACGCCGAGCAGCGCCTGCCGCGCCCGCGCGAACTCGTGGACGTCGAGGTCGACGCGTGCCGTGTCCTCGATCTGGAGCGCCCGCTCGGACAGCTCCCAGGCCTCGGCGTTGAGACCGCGCTCGCGCATCTTCTTCGCGCCCTCGGCCACCTGCAGGTAGGCCGGGCCCACCTCGCCGGCGGCCGTCCAGTGCTCGGCCACGCGCTCGATGCTCGTCACCGTCTGGCCGAAACGCTGCTCGAGCGCGCGCGCGAAGGCGCAGTGCAACTCGGCGCGGCGGTCGTCGCCGAGCGATCGGTAGAGCACCGTCCGCAACAGCGGCCGCGCGATCACCGCGAAGCTGTGCGGCCCGGCGCTGCGCAGGCGCACGAGACCGTCCTGGTCGAGCCGGTAGAGCGACTCGTTGGCGGCCTCCTCGCCGATCGACAGCACCTCGAGCAGCACCTCCAGCTCGGCCTCGTGCCCGTACACCGCGAGCGCGTCGGCGAGCGCGCGATCGGCGAGGTCGAGGGCCTCGATGCGCGGGCGAATCCGGGCGATCACCGGCGGAGGCACGTCGAGGTGGCCCTCGGCGATCTCCTCGGGTTCCACCACCAGTCGCCAGCCCCGGGCGTGGCGCTCGACCAGGCCCGCACCCACCAGCCACAAGAGCCAGTCCACCGTGGCCCCGGGGTTGCCGCCGGTCTCGGCGTGCAGCCGCTGGCCCACCACCTGCGCCGCCTTGGTCTGGCCGAGGAGGGAAGCGGCGAGTTGCACCGACTCCTCGCCGGTGAGGCCCGGGAGGTTGATGGTTTGCCCCAGGGCGCGCATCGCGTCGAGGCGCGGCGAGTGCACCGAGGAGTCGAGGCCGAGCACGAAGAGAACCGGCTCGGTGGCGAGCGCGCGGGCCACCTGGAGCACGCCGTCGAGGGAGGGCAACAGGGCCGCGTGGACGTCGTCGATGATGACCACCTGCGGGATGTGTCGCGACAGGCGAGCCAGTCCCTCGGCGAGCCCGGCGTGGAGTCGCGTGCGCGCGCTGCCGCCACCGGCCGCTTCCACCGCCTCGCGCGCGGTCTCGCCGAGCGCGGCGGCGTCGGCCTCGCCGAGGTCGGCACGCACACACTCGGCGAGCCGGAGGATCACCCCCAGGGCGCCGTCGGGGCGGGTGACGCGCACGCGGTGGATGCCGAGGCCCACGACCCGGGCCGCGTCGGCCGCGGCCTGCAACATCGTGGTGCGGCCACTGCCCTCCTCGCCCTCGACCGCCACCACGCCGCCTTCTTTGCGCGTGAGCGCCGCCACCGCGTCGGCGAGCGCGTCGATCACCGGCTGCCGCCCCACCGCCGGGGGGGTCCAGCGGTTCGACGCCGGGGTGTTGTCGGCGGGCACGTCGAGCCGGAAGAGGATCTCCTGCGCGCCCCGCGGGCGGCGGCGAGGGTCCTTCGCCATCAGGCGACGGCAGATCTCGTCGAGGTGCGCCGGCACGTCGGGCTCCACGTCGGCGGGCGCCGGCGGCACGTGGGTGCGGTGCAATTCCGCGTAGCCGGGCAGGTCCTTGGCCACGAAGGGCCGCCTGCCCGTGAGCATCGCGAACAGGATCACGCCGAGGCTGAAGAGGTCGCTGCGGTGGTCGATGGGCTGGCCGCTCACCTGCTCGGGCGAGGCGTAGGCCCATGTGCCGACCAGCGTGGTGGAGGCTTGGCTCTCGTTCTCGGGGCCAAGGTCTTTCACGATGCCGAAGTCGGTGAGCTTGCAACGCCCCGCTGCGTCGATCAGCACGTTGCTGGGCTTCAGATCGCGGTGGACCAGCCCGCGGGCGTGGATGTAGACCAGGGCGCGCGCGATGTCGGCCAGCACCTGCTCGCAGCGCTGGTAGCGCACCGCGGGTGGGTCGTTACGCATCGCGTGGATGAGCTGGTGGAGGTCGGTGCCCTCCACGAACTCCATCGCGATGTACGGGTGACCGTGGAGGTCGCCGTAGGCGTCGACTCGGATGACGTTCGGGTGACGCAACTTCGACAGCGCCCGGAACTCGCGCCGGAAGCGTTGAGCGCCGCTGGTGACACGCCCCGTCTTGAGGATCTTGAGCGCCACCGGCTGCCCGTCGGGATCCGTCGCGAGCACGACGTGCGCCATGCCGCCCTTGCCCGCGACGCGACGGTACACGTACTGGCCGATGCGGTCGCCCGGCGAGATGGTGAGCCCGCCGATCTGCAGCGGCTGGTCGACGGGCTCGGGGGCGTCGTTGCTCATCTTGGCCGGGGCTATCCAGGCCAGCGGCCCGGTCTACCCCTCCCCGCCATCCTCGGGCACGTAGATCTCCACCCGGCGGTCGGCGCCCTCGCCGATGCTGCGGCTGGCCACGCCGCCCACCTCGGCCACCTCGAGGTGCACGAGGCGACGGTCGAAGCTGTTGAGCTCGCGACGGATGGTCTCGGGGCTGCCGGTGTCGCGCACCTTCAGGGCGAGCTTGCGCGCGAGGCGCTTGAGCTCCTCGGGGTCCTGGCGGCGCGGGCCGCGATCGTCGCGGTCTCCCCGGTCGAAGTGGCGCGGGCCGCGATCCTCTCGGGGCCGGTCGTCGCGCGGACGGTCATCACGGCGCGGGCCGCGGTCGCCGCGGTCGCCGCGCCCGAAGTTG
>VGRQ01000554.1 GCA_016875315.1 Deltaproteobacteria bacterium
CGGCCTCGCAGGCCCACGCGCAGGCGAGCCCGGCCAGGGGCAGCCACGCCACGCCGGTGGCCTCCGAGCTGCCGTTGTGCAGGTGCGAGATGACGATCGCCGACCAGGGGTAGGCGATGCCGGCGATCCAGCCGCGCCCGCCGAGGCGGCGCCCGAGGGCGTCGGCGAAGAAGCCGCCGAGGGCGAGGTGCACCATCGCCATCGCGCCGTAGGCGAAGGCCGGTCCCTTCCACCACGTCAGCGGCGCGGCGAGCAGGGTGTTGAGCGGATCGGCCACGAGTAGGCGCCCGCCCCCGGGATGGTCGAGCAGGGTGGTGGCCACCGGGTAGTGACCCTGCGCCAGCCCATCCGCCACGAACCAGTAGCTCCAGATGGAGTTCCAGACGTCGGTGCGCACGCCCCCCACGGCGAGCTGGGCCGGCGAGAGCGCGAGCGGCCAGGTGATGGCGACGGCGGAGGCGAGGTAGACCAGCAGCCGGACGGCCGTCACGGCGCGATCACCCTCGGCTCGCCACCGGTGGACGGGTCGAGCTCCATCTCGGCCACCAGCACGCTCGGCACCTCCCAGGTGACGGGCACGCCGCCGGTCGACCCGATGCCGAAGCGCTCGGGCCCCGGGGGACCGTCGAGGGTGTCGACCGGGCCCGCGCCCGGCCCCGCCGCCACGATGTCGCGGAGCGAGCGCCGGTCGACGCCCACGAAGCGCAGGTTGCGCACCGGCTCGCAGTGGCCCTTCTTGTCGAGCAGGCAGGCCTCGTAGGGGTCGGTGAGGCCCGGGGGCGGGCCCTCGCCGGAGATGGTGATGTCGAGCCGGTTGGCCATCGCCGGTGGGCGGAGGCGCTCGATCACCAGCACCCGGTCGAGGCCCACCTGCCGCGCCAGTTGCAGCGCCTTCCGCCGCAGCGCCGCCTCGCTGAGCTTACGACGCGGCGTGACGTGTACGTAGCCGGGGATCGCGCCCCGTCGCGACTCGCCGAGGCTTCGCCCGTGCCCGGTGCTGGCCGACCGGAACTTCGACGGCACCCGCGACATCAACACCTCGCGCAGCACGCCGTCTACCACCAGGTCGACGCGGCTCGGCGCGACGACGTCGTGATCGTAGGCATACTCGCCGGCGCGGCCGGTGCGGGTGCTCGGGTCGTCGTGGACGCGCCAGCCGTCGGGCAACAGGCGTCGCCCGAGGCGCGCCATGGCGCCGCGGGTGGAGGCGAGGAAGCTGTCGCCGTCCTCCAGCTCTGGCGGGGTGCCCACGATCTCGGCGGCGAGGAGCTGCGAGAACAGCTCGGCGGCGGCTGGTCCCTCGAAGAGCACGGGACCGAGCCAGGGCTCCGGCGACGGCCCCGCCGCCACCGCCGCGAGGCGCGCGCGCATGGCCACGACCTCGGCCTCCATCTCCGCCAGCGAGGGCAGCGAGGAGCGGTCTCTCCCCACCCACCAGCGGGCGTCTTGCACCGGGGTGCCGTCGGCGCGCCGGGCGGTGGCCTCCACGCGCACGACGACGTTGCCGGTGGGAAGCCAGGCGCGGGTGCCCTCGCTGGTGACGACGGTGCGCCAGCCGTGCCAGTCGCGCGCCACCGCCTGCACCTGCTCGATGCTCGACGGCGCCCCGGCGGTGAGGCGGGAGACGACCTCGCGGCACTCCGCCATGCCCATCGCGTTGCCGTCGTGCTTCTCGGCCCGCACCACCACGGGCGAGGCCGGGGTCCAGTCGGGCGGCAACGGCTCGGGGAGTTCCTGCACCGCCGCCTGCTTCCGGCTGAGCTGCTCCACCGCGTGCTTGTAGGCGGCATCGGTGGCGAGCCACACCTCGCGGCGCAACGCGTAGGCATCGTCGGCCACCGGCAGGCGCCGGGACACCACCCCGTCGGGCTCGCCGAAGGCCCGGAAGTTCGACGAGTCCATCCCGCCCTCGGCCACGCGCACCTCGGCGCGGAGGTTGCGGAAGCGCTCGAGGCTCTCCATCACCACTCCACCGTCCTCGCCGAAGCAGTTGCGCACGTCGCCGTCGAGCACGTCGTAGAGCACCAGCGAGGGCGCCGCCTTGTCGGGCAGGCGCAGCTCGCTCGCGCGCTCCAGCTCCGCCACCAGCGCCGCCTCGATCGCCGCCGAGGCGGGTGCGACCCCCTCCTCGGCCGGGGCAGCGCCGAGCGCCAGCGACACGCCGAGGCTCGCGACGATGATCATCGCGGCACCGGCAACAGCGGGGGCCGGTCGTTGCCCTTCTCGCGGCGTTGTACCTCCACCTCGCCGACGAGGAGCGAGGGCGCCGCCGCGCTCACCGGCACCCAGCCGCTCTCCGCGCCGCACACGCCGTTGAACACCTCCACGTCGTCGGCGGCCGCGAGGATACGACCGAAGGTGGCCAGGGGCGTGCCGATGAGGTCGACACCCCGCACGAGCTGGTCGGGCCGCCCGTCGGCAAACACCTTCCACACCGTCACCGGCTGCACCGCGAAGCTGTTGGGCGTGCTGCGCCCGGTGAAGGTGAAGCCGCCGCTGATGTCGTCGAACACCAGCCCAAACTCTTTCTTCTGCGCGCGAACCTCGTCGACGAGGCGCTTCCGCAGGGCCTCGTAGCTCACCGACTGCCGCGCGCTGACGATGAGGTTGCCCTGGCGCGCCACCACCGCGTTGCCCGGCTGGCGCCGCCCGTGGCCGTTGCTGGCCGGGAAGCCCGCCACCGGCGAGCGGCTCAGCAAGAAGTTGCGCAGCACCCCGCCCTCAACCAGCGGCACGGCCTGGGCGCGGACGCCCTCGTCGTCGACCTGGTAGTGGCCGTTGAGGTCTTGGCCCGCGAGGCGCGCCTGGAGCGGGTCGTCCACCACGTCGAGGAAGGGCGGGAGGATGCGCTCGCCCACCTTCTGGGTGAAGGTCTGCCCCTCGTCCTCGTCCTTCTGCCGGTGCCCCTCCACCCGGTGGCCGAAGATCTCGTGGAAGAACACCCCGGCGGCGCGACCACGCAGGATGGCGGGGCCCGACCAGGGCTCCACCAGCGGCGCGGCGCGCAGGGCCAGCAGGCGATCGGCAACGCCATCGACGAGCGCGAAGGTGCCATCGCGATCGGGGAGCGCGCTCGGCGAGGCGACATCGACGTAGTCGTAGACGGTGAGCGCCATGCCGTCGTCGGCCACCGCCTCGGCCCAGGTGGCGAGCCGGTAGTGCTGGCGCCCGTCGCGGACGCGCGTGCCCTCGCTGTTGACAATCCAGCGTCGCGACTCGGTGACGACGAGCTGCACGGCGCTGTCGAGCACGTGCTCGCGCCCCACGTACAGCGCGGAGGCCTCGGCGAGGAGCCGCTCCCAGGCCGCGGCGTCGACCGGCTCGGCGCTGAAGTCGCGCTCCTCGCTCAACACCGGCGCCAACGAGAAGTCGGCAGAGTTGTCCTCTCGCTCCACCTTCACCGCCGCGTTGCCGCGCACCTTCACCAGCCGGGAGCGGGCCTGCCGGTACACGTCGTCGGTCCCGCGCACCAGCGCCCGGCGGAGGGC
>VGRQ01000555.1 GCA_016875315.1 Deltaproteobacteria bacterium
ACGCCGGGCAACAAGTACGCCGGCGGCGCCCCGCTGCTCGACTTCCGCAACGGCCTCGCCACGCCGCTCAAGGACCACCCCAGCGGCGAGAAGATCATGGAGAAGGCCGCCGAGGCGGTCGCGCGGTCCATCGTGCTGCCCTGCGTGGGCGCGCTCGACTCGCCCAGGACGGCGGAAGCCACCTTCGGCCGCAAGGCCGACCCGATTGCGTGCCTCGTGCTGATGTACCGCCTGTCGCAGAACGCGGGCGAGTGACTACTCGCCGACGAGCTCCGCCGCCGCCGAGAGCTGGCTGAAGTAGTCGCTGCTGTCGTAGGCGATGATGGTCATCGCGTCGTCGACGAGCATCAGCGCGGGGTAGCCGCGCAGCTTGGTCCAGTCGAGCCACAGCATGTCCTCGTCGGCCACCACCGGCGTGTTGGGCATGGCGTAGTGCTTCTCCCACTGCTCCAGGTCTTTCTCGGTGATGGTGCCGCCGGACTGGTTCTGGTCGAGGTACTCCACCCAGATGAGGTCGCCGTTCTCGATGGCCTTCCGGACGACCTTGAGCTCGGGGTAGGAGCGCTCATACTGGTCGAAGTACGACTCCTGGCTGCCCATGTACTTCGCCAGCTCCTGGCAGTAGCTGCACCACTCGGCGCTGATGTCGATGATCACCGGCTTGCCGTGCCCCGCCATGTCGTAGAGGTCGAAGGTGTCGCCGAACTGGTCGTAGCCCACGTGGCGCGGCACCACGCTGCCCTCCTTGGCGCGGCCGTCCCAGCCCGGGTCGACCATCTCGTCCTTGTCGGGGTTGTAGGGCCAGCCGCCGGCGTAGATCATGTCGCTGCTGTCGACGGGGTCGTGCTCGGTCTGCACCTCGTCGAAGTCGGAGTAGCCGTCGCCGTCGGAATCGACCGCGTCGCGGTTGGTGCCGAGCTCGTCTTCCTCGGCGTTGGTGAGGCCGTCGCCGTCGTCGTCGGCGGTGAGGTCGGGGTCCTCGGTGGTGCCCCCCTCCTCGGCGCCATCGGAACCAACGGGCAGGCAACCAATCGCGACGATGGAGAGGAATGGCAAGAGGCGCATGGGGGTACTCCGAAGCCGGGCCACGATAGCACCGACTACCCCTGTTCGAAAAGTCACCACCGTGCAAAGTCAGGGGGCGCCGGGGTATACGCCGGCCCCGCATCGGAGCCTCCATGCTGATCGCCACCCTCGCCCTCGCGCTCGCGGGCGACGCCACCAAGCCCCACGAGCACACCGGGATCGTCACCGCCTACAAGGGCGCGCCCCCGGTGGTGACGCTCTCCAGCGGCGACATCACCAAGATCGAGGCGGGCGAGGTGGTACTGAAGCAGCAACAGGTGGGCTCGGGTGGCCGGGGCATCGCCATCTTCGACATCGCCGCCGCGCCCAGCAAGATCTGGTCGCGAATCGTCGACTACTCGGCCTACCCGCGCATGGTCGACAAGGTGGCCGAGTGCGGCAACTACAAGGTTTCCGGCAGCGAGATCTACACCCGCTTCCTGCTGGAGGTGATGGGTTTCGACGTGGAGTACTTCATCCACCACACCTACAAGCCCGACCAGGGCTACCTCACCTGGACGCTGGACTACACGCGCCAGTCCGACCTCGACGACTCGGTGGGCTACTGGCGGGTCACGCCGCTGACGGCGACGCCGACTAGGTCGCGACTCGAATACAGCGTCGATATCCGGTTCAAAGGCTACATCCCTGGCTTCGTGCAGGACATGATCTCGAAGAAGGGACTCACCGACGCCGCCACCTGGGTGAAGCGCGAATCCGAAAAATAGCCCCGCGGGGGCGCGGCTTTTGGTAGCATGCGTCAAGAGGTCGCCATGCTCCCCTTGCTCCTCACCCTCCTCGTCGGCTGCGCAGACCCGTTCGGCGATGCCAAGAAGGCCGACACCATCGAGGCCTGGACCACCTACCTGGCCACCGAGCCCTCGGGCACCAACAAGATGCGGGCCGAGAAGCGACTCGAAGAACTACTGGTGAAGAAGGCCGAGGAATCAAAGGCCATTCCCGACTACGATGCCGTGCTCAAGCGTTTCCCGGGCAGCAAGAAGAAGAAGGACATGCAGGCTGGTCGCGCCAACGCCGCCTTCGCCGTGGCCGACACCGAGCGCACCGAGGCGGGTTGGAAGAAGTTCATTGTCGAGAACGAATTCGCCGACGCCGCCCTGAAGAAGCGCGCGAAGTCGATGCTCACCGTGGCCAAGTACGCCTCGGCGCTGGCGATGACCGAGCCGGTGGTGGAGCAGGTGAACCTCGCCGAAGACCCGAAGGGCCCGAAGGATGGGTGGGGCTTCTCCACCGAGGTGGCCAACAACAGCGACAAGACCTTCGACTACATGGTCCTGGAGCTTGTCTTCCTCGACGCCGACGGCAAGAAGCTCAAGGCCGCCACCTACCCGCTTGTGGCCGGCACGGGTCCCGGCGGCATGCCCATCGAGGAGGCGTACACCAAGCCCCTCGAACCCGGCGCCAAGCGGGCCTGGAAGTACAGCACCGGCGAGGTGCCCGAGGGCTGGTCGCAGAAGGTGAGCATCTCCCCGGTGTCGATCAACGTGGCCGGCGAGGCCGCCGCGGACAAGTAGGCGACGACCGGCAAGACTGTCGGCGTGACCTGGTTCCTCGCCTGCGCCGAGCTCGACGCGCCGCTCGATGAATGCGACCCGCGCGAGCTGGCGCCCGGCGAGGTGCGCGCCAAGCGCGTGGCCTGCGAGGACGAGCTCGTTGTTGGCGGCGAGGGACGGGAGGGCGACTGGCTGATCGAGAACGCGGTCGCCCGATTCGTGGTGCGCGACAGCTACGCCTCGCTCACCCAGATCGGCGAGGGGGGCGGCACCCTCGTCGACGCGGCCGTGCCCGGCGGGATCGACTTGCTGATGGAGCTGCTGCCCACCGCCGCGCGCGATGGCATCGAGGCCGTGGCGGGACAGGGCTACGCCGAGCTGCGCGCGGGCGACCTGGTGTACCACCTCGACGCCGACGAGCCCTACCTCCACGTCGGCACGCCCGACCCGGTGGAGGCGTGGCTCGTCCCCCGCCCCGGCGCCGACCGGGCGGGACTCGCGATGCGCCACGAGTCGAGCTTCCTCGCGCTCGACGCCGACACCGTGGCCGACGACGACAGCCGCTCCCCCGCCGCCCCGGGCCAGCTCGCGGTGACCGGCCTCCGCGGCGTGGCCCTCGATCCCGCGGCGCTGTGGACCGAGACCCTCGACCTCGACGCGCCGGGCCTGGACAGCGTGGCGGTTCGCGTGGGCGCGCGGCTGGTCGACCGGGTGCCGGTGGTGGGTGGTGTCGCGACATCGAACGCTCCCGTCGAGGCGACGCTCGCCGGCGAGGCCGCGGGCTGCGACATCGACGGCCTCGACATCGTCGCCTGCGCGTACCTCCGCGTGGAGGCGGTGGACGAGGACGGGCGGCCGCTCCCGGTGACGGTGCGCTTCCGCGGCGCCGACTACCC
>VGRQ01000556.1 GCA_016875315.1 Deltaproteobacteria bacterium
GTGGAGCGGGCGCGGCGGCGGGTTGGCGCGCCGCATCAGGCCCGCGAGGGTGGTGTCGCCTGGATTGGCGCGGGCGAGGCGATCGATCAGCGCGCGGGCCTCGCGCAGGCGGCCCTCGTCGACCCACAGCTCCGCCAGCAGGGCCCCGGCTGCCAGGTTTTCGAGGTCGTGCTCCACCACCTCCTCCAGCACCGACACCGCGAGGGCCCGCGCCCCGGCGTCGAGGTGCAGCCGCGCGAGGACCACGCGCGCCGCCGCGTGCTCGGGGCGTTGGCGCAGGCCGACGCGAATCACCGAGAGCGCCTCCCCGCCCCGCCCCGCCTTCCGCAACAGCTCCGCCAGTGGCACGAAGGCCAGCGACCGCGGGTCCTCGCGCAGCCGCTTGCGCAGGCGCGCGATCTCGTCCTCCTGGATCTCCACCGCGGCGCCCCGGCGCTAGGCGTCGCTGGCGGCGACCGTCGAGATCAGGATCAGGTCGGTGTCCACGCCGATGTTGAACGTGATCGAGAAATCCGACTCTGCACCGGGCAGGCTGTCGAAGAAGAGGTAGAAGGGGACGATCCCGCGACTGTCCGTGACACCGCGTAGGAAGTTCGGCCGGAAGCTCACGTCGCCCTCGCCCTCGTCAGCCAGCAGGTACTCGCCGCTCACCTCGTAGAACTGCGACCCGGAAGCGTCGGAGTAGAAGGTGTCGCAGAGCTCGGCCGTTTCCTGGTCGGAGATGCTGCCCTTGTTGGCGCAGGCCTCCTCGAAGTCCGACACCGTCTTCACCGCGCCCTCGGGGAGGATGTACACCCCGGGCCAGTGTGACTGCACCTCCACCTCGATGCTCGGCAGCCCCACGGAGCGTTCATACCGGTCGGTACCGGTGATCTGCACTTGCTCGCCATAGACGTAGCCGAGCCCGTCTTCGAAGTAGAAGTCCGAGTTCCACGTGAAGGTGTAGGACGACGTGGAGAGCTGGATCTCGGAGTCCGGCGGCGCCGCGAACGGACCATCGGAGCAAGCGACCAGAAGGGACAGCACCAGCATCATCGACCTCGCAACGATTATTGTACCACAGGCGACCAGGTGAACTCCGGGTCGAGGAACCCGAACTCGACCGAGGCCATCGCCTCGCCGCTCTGCGCGAAGAACGCGACGCTTGCCCCGGAGTCCGGGGCAACGTCGATAAACGCGTCGACCAGGACCCGCCCATCGGCACCGGTGGTGGCCTCGACGTAGGTGCAGGTGGGGCTCGTGTCGGTCGCGCAGGCGCGGAGCGCGCGGGCGCCGCCGCTGCCGACATCCCACACCACGAACTCGCGCGTGCCTGGGTCGTCGACGGGGTGCAGCGAGGCGCCGTCCCATGCCGCCGTCACGCCCACGCGGACCCCCGCCGCGGCGGCCCCGCCGGGGCCGGTCACCACCACGTCGATGGGGAAGACCTCGCCGATGCCGTCGCGCTCGATGAAGGCCTCGCTCCACGGCACGTCGAGGTCGTCGGGCAGGGCGATGTCGCTGCCCGGCTCGGCCTCGGGAGGCGCGCAGGCCAGCACGGCGAGCAAGGCGATCACGCGCTCACCCCCAGCTCGGCAAGCGCTCCCAGCTCGCCCTCGGGGACGGACTCGAGACGGACCTCGCCAGGTTCGGAAAACACGACCAGCCGGACCATACCACGCGCGCGCTTCTTGTCGAAGCCCATCGCCTCGTGGAGGGCGCCGGCCGAGGTTCCCGGCGGCACCCGCGTGGGCAGACCCAGTCGCGCCACCAGCGCCTCCACGCGACTTGCCACCCGGGGCGAGGTCCAACCCCGGGCCACGCCGAGCCGGGCGACGGCGACGATCCCGATGGCGACGGCCTCGCCATGGCGCACCGCGCCGTAGCCGAGCACCGACTCCACCGCGTGGCCCAGGGTGTGGCCAAGGTTGAGCAGGGCGCGCTCGCCCCGTTCGAGCGGATCTCGCTCGACGATCGCCGCCTTGACCGCGACGCTGTCGGCAATGGCGGCGGCGAAGGCCGCTTTCTCCCCGGCGAGGAGCGCCGGAGCGTCCGCCTCGAGGCGCGCGAGCGCGCTGCCACCGGCGATGATGCAGTGCTTCACGATCTCGCCGAGCCCGCAGCGCCGCTCCTCGACGGGCAGGGTGTCGAGGGTGGCGAGCGGCGCCCACACCAGTCGCGGCTGGTAGAAGGCGCCGACCAGGTTCTTCCCCTGCGGGACGTTGACCCCGGTCTTCCCGCCCACCGAGGCGTCGACCGCCGCCAGCACGGTGGTGGGTACCTGGACGAAGGGCAGCCCGCGCAGCACCGTCGACGCCGCGAAGCCGGCGAGATCGCCCACCACCCCGCCACCGAAGGCGACGACGGGCACCTGCCGATCCGGCCGGGACTCCAGCAGGCGCGCCACCAGCGCGCGCCAGGTGTCCAGCGACTTGTGCGCCTCGCCCTCCGGCACCTCCAGCCACTCGATCCCCACGCCGTGCAGCTCCGCCGCGAGCGCCGCCCCGTGCAGCGCCCTGATGCGGGGGTGGGTGACGACCAGCGCCCGCGTGCTTCCCGGGAGGCAAGCCTGAAGCTCCCCCGCGAGGCCGCCGAAGTCCTCGGCGAGGACCACGTCGTAGCCGAGGCTAAGGCTCAGGCGCTGGTGCGGCACAGGGAAAGGACCTCGTCGACGACGGCGGCGATATCCCGGCCGCCGGTCTCGACCACTGGCCCGCAGAGGGGCCACAGCCCGGCCCGCTCTGCCAGCAGGCGCTCGAGCTGTGCCGCGAGGGGGCGTCCCTCGCCGGTCCCCACGCGAGCGGCCAGGACCTCGCGCGGGGCCATCAGCACGACGACCCTCCACCCCGCCAGCGCCTCGCGGTTTCGCGGGTCGACGAGCGTGCCGCCGCCGAGAGCGATCACCCCCGCGCCGATGACCAGTCGCGACAACGCGTCGCGCTCGCGTGCCCGGAAGCCTGCCTCGCCCTCGGCGGCGAAGATGGCGGGCACGTCACCGATCGCCGCGTCCAGATCCACGAAGGACACGCCCGCGCGCGCCGCAACAGCGCGGCCCACCGTGCTCTTGCCCGCGCCCATCGGGCCGCCGAGCGCAAGCCGGAGCGTGCCGCCGCTCAGGACTCGGGCACCACGCGCGGCGTGATGAACACCAGCATCTCGTTGGTGCGCTCGGTGTTCAGGCTGTTCTTGAACAGGTAGCCGAGCAAGGGGATCGAGCCGAGACCCGGCACCCGCTCCTGCAACCAGGCTTCCTCGGTGGCGTACACGCCGCCGAGCACGGCGGTGTCGCCGTCGGCGACCAGCACCTCGGTCTCGATCTCCTTCACCGCGATGGCAGGGCGGCCCTGCACCGTCTGCGAGAAGTCGGGCCGGTTGTTCTTGATCGACACCTTGAGCGACACGTTGCCATCGGTGGTGACGTGCGGGCTGACGGTGAACTCGAGCGCGGCGTTGACCAACTGCACCTGGGTGCCGCCCTGGCTCACCGTCTCGAAG
>VGRQ01000557.1 GCA_016875315.1 Deltaproteobacteria bacterium
GGCAGCCCGCGGCCGCCGCCGCGCTGGCCCGCTTCGGCCGCGGGGTGGGCGTGGCCTTCCAGGTGACGGACGACGTGCTCGACTACGCGCCGGGCACCGGCAAGCTTGCCGGGGCCGACCTTCGAGAGCGAAAGCTCACCCTCCCGCTGGTCCACGCGATGGCGCGCATGCCCGGCCTGCGTGCGCGCCTCGAGTCGCGCGCACCAACACCCGAGGAGCTCCCCGCGCTCGTCGCCGAGATCCGCGAGTCCGGCGCGCTCGCCGCCGCCCTCGACGAGGCGCGCACCCGCGTGGGCCACGCCCTCGCCGCGCTCGACGAGCTTCCCCCGAGTCGCGACCGCGACGCTCTCGCGGTGCTGGGTCGCTACCTCGTGGAGCGGGCCACGTGACCGGCAGCGCGCCCGTCGCCGGCGACCCCGGCCGCGCCCCGGCGGTGCGCGCGATGTTCGCCCGCATCGCGCCCGGCTACGACCGCGCCAACGACGTGATGAGCCTCGGCATCGCGCGCCTCTGGCGGCGGCTGGCACTGCGCGAGCTGGGCCCGAGCGCCTCGGGCGACGTGCTCGACCTGTGCGCGGGCACGATGGACTTCTCGGGGCTCCTCGCCCCCTCCGCCCGATCGCTCACGGCGCTCGACTTCTGCGCCGAGATGCTCGAGGCGGGCCGTCACAAGGCACCCGCTGCCCGCGTGGTCTGCGCCGACGCGAGAGAGATGCCCTTTTCGGCCGAGAGTTTCGACGCGATCGTCGCGGGCTTCGGGATCCGCAATGTCCCCGAGCCCGAGCGCGCCGTGCGCGAGGCCGCCCGGGTGTTGCGCCCGGGCGGCGTGTTCGTGGTGGTCGACTTCTTCCGTCCCACCACCTGGCTCGCCCGCCTGATGGACCGGTCGTACAACCGGCTGGTGCTCCCCATCGTCGGGCGCCTCGTGTCGGGCGACGCCGCCGCCTACCAGTACCTCGCCGACAGCATGGGCGCGTGGACCGACCGGGCGGGCTTCGAGTACACCTGCCTCGACGCCGGCTTCGCGAGCGCGTCCGGTCGCGACCTTTTCCCGCCGATCGCCAGCATCGTCGTGGCGAGGAAGTCGTGAAGCGGTTCGTGGTCGGCGTCACCGGCGCGTCCGGCGCCATCTACGCCGAGCGCGTGGTGACCGCGCTCAAGGCGGCCCGCGTCGAGGTCGACCTCGTGTTCACCAGGACGGGCCGCGTCGTGTGGCAGCACGAGATCGGCCGCGACCCCCACGAGCTGGGTTGTCCCATCTGGGCGGCCAACGACTTCACCGCGCCGATCGCCAGTGGATCGGTCCGCATCGACGGGATGATCGTGGTGCCCTGCTCATCCGGGTCGGCCGCCCGCATCGCGCACGGGCTCTCCATCGACCTCGTCGGCCGCGCCGCCGACGTGGTGCTCAAGGAGCGGCGGCCGCTGGTGCTGGTGCTGCGCGAGTCGCCGCTGTCGCTGGTTCACCTGCGCAACCTCACCCAGCTCGCCGAGGCGGGCGCCGTGGTGCTGCCCGCGTCGCCGGGCTTCTACCATCGTCCCAAGTCCATCGAGGAGCTGGTCGACCACGTGGTGTGTCGCGCCCTCGATCGGCTCGGGGTCGACAACGAGCTGTCCCGTCGCTGGGCGGGAATCGGAGACCCCCATGACGAGTGATCTGGCCGCGATTCGCGACAAGGTCGAGAGCGGCGAGCGCCTGTCGCTCGACGACGGTGTCCGGCTGTTCGCCTGTCGCGACCTCGCGGCCCTGGGCGCGCTCGCCAACACCGTGCGCGAGCGTCGTTTCGGCGACCTCACCTTCTTCAACCGCAACACCCACGTCAACGCCACCAACGTGTGCGAGGCGAGCTGTATCTTCTGCTCCTTCGCCCGGCTCAAGACCGGCGACCAGGGCGCCTACACCATGGCGGTGGAGGAGGCCGTGGGGCGTGTCCGCGCGCTCCGCGGCGAGCTCATCACCGAGGTTCACATCGTCAACGGGCTCAACCCCGACTTGCCGTGGACCTACTACCTCGAGCTGCTCAGCGCGATCCGCGCCGAGCGTCCCGACCTGCACATCAAGGCCTTCACCGCCGTGGAGATCCACTACTTCGCCGAGAAGTACGGGATGAGCTACGAGCGCGTGCTCCGCGAGCTGGTGGCGGCCGGCCTCGGCTCGCTCCCCGGCGGCGGCGCCGAGATCTTCCACCCGCGGGCGCGAAAGAAGCTCTGCGACGACAAGGTCGACGCGGAGGGCTGGCTCGAGGTGCATCGCGTGGCGCACCGCCTCGGACTCCGATCCAATTGCACCATGCTCTTCGGCAGCATCGAGACGATGGAGGAGCGGGTCGACCACATGATTCGATTGCGGGCGCTCCAGGACGAGACCGGCGGCTTCCAGACCTTCATCCCCTTGCGTTTCCACCACGAGAACAATCGCCTGCGCAAGCTCCGCGAGCCCACGGCGGCCGACACGCTGCGCACCTACGCCGTGTCGCGATTGATGCTCGACAACATCGACCACGTCAAGGCGTACTGGGTGATGCTGGGCCTACCGCTGGCGCAGCTCTCGCTCGACTTCGGGGTCGACGACATCGACGGCACCGTCCGCGAGGAGCGCATCTACCACATGGCCGGCGCCCACACGCCTCAGGAGCTGGGCCGCAAGGACATCATCGCGCTCATCCGCGAGGCCGGGCGCGTGCCGGTGGAGCGCGACACGCTCTACAACGTCGTGGCGGAGGCCTAGATGATCCGCGTTGCTTGTGTTGGCTACACCAACGCCTGGCCGCTCACGCGGCACCTCGATCCCGCCCTGTTCGACGTGATTCCCTGCGTGCCCAGCGTGGCGGCGAGGCTGCTCGCCCGCGGCGAGGTGGACGTGGGGCTGGTTCCCATCGCGTCGCTGTTCGACGGCAACGTCGACCTGCGCATCGTGCCTGGCCTTGCCATCGGCTGCGACGGCGACGTCAAGAGCGTCTTCCTCGTGGGCGAGCGTCCGCTGGCGGAGTGGACCGAGGTGGCACTCGACGGCGAGAGCCGCACGTCGGTGGTGCTCGCGCAGATCCTGCTCCGGGGGCCGCTCGGCCGCCCCGACCTGGCCATGCGTCCCGTCGACCCGGGGACGGGTGCCTTCCACGCGCAGGGCAGCACCGGCGCCGTGGTGATCGGCGACGCGGCGCGCAACCTGCCTGCGCGCCTCTCGACGGTGATCGACCTCGGCCGGGCCTGGCGCGACTACACGGGACTGCCCTTCGTGTTCGCCGTCTGGGCCGGTCGCCCCGACCTCGAGCCGGCCGCCATCGAGGGGCTGCGGCGCGCGGCCGAGAAGGGCCTGCCCGAGCGGGCCACCGCGCCGGCCGCCGACCGGACCTACCTCACCGAGCACATCCGCTACCAGCTCGACGACCGCGCCATCATGGGCCTGCGCCGCTTTGTCGCCATCGCGCAGGACGCCGGCTTGCTCGGGCAGGGCCACCTGTCGCTGTACGGGC
>VGRQ01000558.1 GCA_016875315.1 Deltaproteobacteria bacterium
GCGGCAACGATGCCCGCGCTCGGCCTCGGCGCCGACGACGCCATCGCCCTCCGCGACTACCTCGTGCTCGCCGATCCCGGCGGGACCACCGCCCGGGCTGCCGTGGCCACCGCGGCGACTCCCACCGCGACGCCCCGCTGGGACGACGTGGAGTCGCGCGTGTTCGGCAAGATCTGCACCCACTGCCACATGGACCCGGCGCAGAACGAGGGGCGCATGGGGCCAGGAAACGCCGGTGGCTTCGGCTGGCCGGCCACCGGCCTCGAGCTGCAGACCTACGAGAGCGTGGTGCAGAACCGCGACCGCATCGTGGCCGCCATCGAGCGTCGCTACGCCGAGGAGGCGCGCGACCACGTCAAGCCCGGCGAGGTCCCCGCCGCCGTGTCGCGACCGGACCTGCCTGGAATGCCCCTCGGCTTGCCCGCCCTCCCCGCCGACGACCTCGCGCTGGTGAAGGCCTGGTACGCCGCCGGGGCACCGAGGTAGGCGCTACTTCAGCGTCCTGAGCGCGCTCGTGGCCTGCCAGCGCACGAACTTGTCGTTGCTCGACTCGCGCAGGGTCACCAGCGTGCTCAAGACCGCCTTGCGCACCTCGGCGTCGAGGCCCCCCTCGGCGCCGATGTTGCCCAGCGCCCACACGCCGGCGAGCATCTCGCGGTCGCTCGGCTGGAAACCCTGCACGTAGAGGATGAGCGCGGGGGCGGCGTCCTTGGCTTGCAGCCGCCCCAGCGCGTCGGCGGCGGCGCGGCGCACCCGCGGCGACTCGTCGTTGTTGAGGCGGTCGACCAGCGCGCCGGTGGCGGTGGTGGCCTCGATCTCCGCGAGCGACTCGATCGCGTTGAGGCGGGTCTTCTCGTCGTGGTCGGCGATCACCGAAACCAGCGCCTGCTCCACCACCTCGTCGGCGTAGTTCTGCGCGATCTTGGCACCATCTTCGCGCATAACCGGGTTTTCCGAGGCGATGGCCTTGGCGATGTCGTCGGCCGAGGGCCCACAGGCGACCAGGGCAAGGAGCGCGATCATGCCACCTTCCCCTTGCCCTTCTTGGGCTCTTCCGTCTTGTAGTGCTTGGCGTAGGCCCCGTAGTAGGCCTGCATGCCCGAGCGCACGTCGACCTTGTTGAGCACCACCCCGGTGGGCTCGACGCCGGCTTGCTCGGCGCGGGCGCGGAGGTCGCTGATCATGCGACGCGGCGTCTTGCCGGCCTCGATCACGATGACCATGCCCTTGCACGACCGGGAGAGCGCGACGGCGTCGCCCACGATGAGCAGCGGCGGCGCGTCGACCAGCACCATGTCGAACTTCCCGGCCAGGCCGGTGAGCACCTGGCGCAGGCGCAGGCTCTCCACGAGGCGACCCGGGTTGGCGGGGACAGGCCCCGAGGTGAGCACCGAGAGGTTCTCCACCGGCGTGGCCTGGACCGCCTCGTCGACCGCGCAGTTGCCGGTGAGCACGTCGGAGAGGCCGCGCTCGTTCGACAGCGTGGGGAAGGTCTTGTGCTGGGTGGGGCGCCGCAAGTCGCAGTCGACCATGATCACCCTCTGCCCGTCTTGCGCGAGGCAGATGGCGAGGTTGGCCATCACCGTGCTCTTGCCCTCGCTCGGCACGCATGACGTGACGGTGAGGATGTTGATCTGCTGGTCGACGCCAGCGAACTGCACGCCGTTGCGGATGTTGCGGAAGGCCTCGTAGAGCGGGTCGGTGGCGGGGAGCTGGTCGATGAGCGACCGCTTGCCCGGCAGCCGGTAGAAGGGGACGATACCGAGCACCGGCAGCGGCCACACCTCGCGCAGGTCGTCCTGCTCCTTGATGCTGTCGTCGATGTACTCGGCGAGGAACACCAGGCCCACGCCCACCGCGATGCCCACGAAGCAGCCGAGCACCAGGTACACCAGGAGCTTCGGTGCCGCCGCCTTGTCGGGGGCCTTGGCCGGCTCGACGCCCTTCATGTCGGCCACGGTCATCGCCTCGGCCACCGCGATCTCGTACTGCGTTTCCAGGAGCGACTTGTAGATCGACTCGGTGGCGTCGGCAGCGAGCTGGAGCCCCGCGATCTCGCGCATCTTGGCCGGGTAGCGCGCGAACTCGTCGATGGTGGTGGCGGCCGCCGCCTGGAGCTGGGCGCGGCGCTGCTGGATGCCGGCCAGGGCCACGCGCAGCTCGATCACCTGCGGATCGAGGTCGTGCTGCTCGCGCAGCGCGTGGCTGAGCTGGCCCTCGAGCTCCCGGATCTGCGTGTCGAGCAGCACCACGTCGGGGTGTTTCGGCGTCTTGTCGAGCAACTGCACGGCACGTTCTTGCTGCGTTTCCGCGATCGTCTTGCGGAGGTCGCGGATCATGGTGTTGCTGGTGACCGTCTCCGGGCCCACCAGCTCGAGCGACTCGAGCTCGTTCACCTCGCCGTGCTCGCGCATCTGCGCGCGCACGTCGGCCATCTCGGCGTCGGCCTCTTCCGAGGCGGCGTAGAGCTCGCTCACCCGCTGCACGGCGTACTTGATCTCGGTGTCGAGATCGAGCACCTGCTGGCGGGCCTTGGCGTCGGCCACGTTGGTGAGGGCGAGATCGAACTCGCCGCGCAGGCGGCCGAGCTCTCCGGTGACGAACACCAGCGCGTCGCGCGTGTCTTGCTTGGCGCGCTCCTGGCTGATGCCCAGGTAAACATCGACCACGGTATCAGCCAGCAAGGCGGATAGTTCCGGGTTCTCCGTCGTGGCGAGCACGATGAGGATGTTGGTGCCCTGCTGCTCCTGGATCTCGATCCAGGGGTAGGCGAGGATCTCGCCGTCGATGCCGGGGACCAGGAGCTTCTCCGCCGGGAGCAACTCGCCGTCGCCGTCGCGCAGTTGCAGGCGCCAGATCACCTCGTCGAGCACCGGCCGCATCTGGGCCAGCGCGATCTTGGTCTGCATGTCGTCGCTGGCGCCGGTGAGCGACTGGGCCATCTCCGAGAGATCCATCTCGGAGAGGATCGACATCGAGGCGTCGGACGACTCCACGCTGATCTTGGCGGTGGACTCGTAGCGCTTGGGCAAGACCATCGCGAGGATGCCGACGCCGATCGTGAAGAACACGACCGCCTGGAGGAACAACCACTTGCGACGAAGCAGCGCCGTCCAGACTTTGAGGAGTTCCATGCAGAGGCTCGGGGCCGGCGTATACCCCCGGCGATTCAGGCTCGCCACCGTCTTGACGCGCGGCGACGGGCAAAGTACCCCCGCGGCCCATGTTCGCCCTGCTCCTCGCGCTCGCCTGCAATCCCCCGGAGGCCCCGGTGAACGTCGCCGACGCCGGGGTGGAACTCCGCCTACCACCGTCGAAGGCCTTCACCTTCGGCCCCGGCGACCAGATCGAGATCTGGGTGTGGCGCCACGACGACCTCACCGTCGAGCTCACCATCGCCCCCGACGGCGCCATCACCTACCCGCTGGT
>VGRQ01000559.1 GCA_016875315.1 Deltaproteobacteria bacterium
GCTGCTCGACGACTACAACGTCCTGGCCTTCGCGGTGGAGCAGCACTACACCGACGACTGCGAGGACCCCTTCGATCCGGCCCTGTGGACGCGCATCGAGCGCGTGTCCAGCATCACCCTCCCCTACCGGCGCCTGCCGGTGGTGGGGGAGTTGCTGGAATGGCCGTACCCGGTGTTCGACAAGCTCGGCTACGGCCCCACGCGCCTGACCCTCGTCACCGGGGGCTCGCCCTCGTCCGACACCGTGGACGCGCTCGGAAAGGTGGGCTTCTCCGTGGGTCGCCTCGCCGACTGGCGCGAGGTCGATAGCGCCGCGCCGGTAGCGACGGTGGCCGACGCCCGGACGCCGGCGGCGGTCATCGGCACGGTGAGCGAGGCCCCGGAGGCGCTCGGCCTGCTCGGTCTCGACGCCCTCGCAGACGACGAGGGCGCGGTGGGCATCGTTCCCAACCCCAGCGACCCCACCCTGCCGGTGCTGGTGGTGGTGGGCGGCGGCCCTGCCGGCCTCGCCAAGGCGGCGGGCGCCCTCGCGGGACAGGATCGTTACCAGGTGCTCTCGGGCTCGGTGTCGAGGATCTCGGCGCTGACTCCCGGCAACCCACCGCCCACCCGCATGGACCCGCTCCCGGTCCCGCCCTCGGCGAAGTTCGACTTCGGCGACATCGGCGTGCAGGGCGTGACCGTGCGCGGCTACTACCCGCCCACCATCCGGGTGCCGCTCCACCTCGAGGGCGACGCGCTGGTCAGTCCCGGGGGTGGCACCGCGCGCATCGACTACGCCTACTCGGCGCAGCTCGACTCGCGACTCTCCTCCATGGAGATCCGCCTCGGCGGGCTGGTGATCCGGAGCGTGCCGCTCGACAAGGTGTCGGGCGAGTCGGCGGCGAGCGTCACCGTGCCGCTGCCCCAGGAGCTCTTCGCGCCCGAGAGCACGATCGACATCGTCTTCCACCTCTTCCCCCGCGACTTCGACGCCTGCGATCGCGTGAGCGACAAGCAGATCTGGGGAACCGTCTTCGCCTCGTCGTCGCTGGATCTCGCGCGCGACCACGTGGCGGAGATGCCCGACCTCGAGCTGCTCCGCTTCGGCAACTGGCCCTTCACTGCGCTCGCTCCCCAGGGAGGCACGGTGGTGGTGTTGCCCGACGCGCCCACCGCCCGCGCCACGTCCGCCGGCTTCACCTACGCCACGCGGCTCGGGCGACTGACCCACGCGCCGTCGCCCGACTTCCGCCTCGCGCGGGCGGGCGACGTGGGCTTCTCCGAGAACGCGGGGAAACACTTCGTGCTCCTGGTGGAAAGCGCCGGGCACGCGCTCTACGACTCGATGGCCTCGACGGGGAGCGTGCTGCTCACCGGGGGACCGGAGCGGCTGCTCGCCGACAGCCAGCAGGCGGCCCTCGTGGGCGCCGTGGTGGGCACGCCCTACGGCACGGTAGAGGAGACCTTCTCGCCCGCCAACCCCGAGCGCGGCGTGCTGGTGCTTCGCGCGCTGCGCGAGGACGGCCTCGAGACGCTGGTGGACGTGGTCACCGACCTCGGCAAGGTGAAACTCCTCGATGGCAACGCGGCGGTCGTGGCCGACGACCTCAGCGTCCGCACCCTCGACGTGGCCACCAAGAAGCGCTGGGGCTCCCTGCCCGTGGCCACGGCAGCGCAGCGCGAGATCCAGCGCAACTGGTGGGTGCTGGGCGCGCTGGTGCTCGGCGGCGCCTTCATCCTCACCGCCATCGTGCGGGTGTGGGCCCAGTCGCGGCCGGGACGCGGCTAGGCGTGCGGCCGTGAGCCTCCTCGTGGCGGTCACGATCGCCACCGGCCTCGCGCACGGTGGCGTGCCGACGCCGGAGAGCGAGCTTTCGCCCACTTGGGCCGCCTACCGCAAGGTGTACGTCTCCGAGGACGGCCGGGCGATCGACTACCGCGAGTCGGCGCGCTCCACCTCCGAGGGGCAGTCCTACGCGATGGTCCGGGCACTCTGGGCCGGCGATCGCGACACCTTCGACCGCGCTTGGCTCTGGACCAACGCCAACCTCCAGGCTGGCGATCCAGCGCGCCTGCCCGCCTGGGCCTGGGGCAAGAAGGCCGACGACACCTGGGGCGTGCTCGACCCGCAGCCCGCCTCGGATGCCGACCAGTTCATGGCCTGGTCGCTCCTCGGCGCCTCGCGGGCCTGGGACGAGCCCCGCTACGCCGAGCAAGCGGTGGCGCTGCTCGCGCGCATCTGGGCCGAAGAGACCGAGGTGATCCACGGCGAGCGCTGGTTGCTCCCCGGCCCCTGGGCCCGGGGGCAGGACCCGATCCGGCTCAACCCGTCCTACTTCCTGCCCTTCGCGTGGCGCAGCTTCGCGGAGCACGACACGGCCCACGACTGGCGCAGCCTGCTGGCGCCGGCCTACCGCCTGCTGGAGGCCTGCCGCGGCCCGGTGGGGCTGCCGAAGGACTGGTGCTACGGCGATCGGTCCAGCGGCCGCGTGGTCGCCGCGGCCGACCCTCGGCACGACGACTTCGGCTTCGAGGCCTTCCGGGTGGCGTGGACGCTCGCGGCCGAGGTGAAGTGGCACGGCGAGCGGCGAGCGCGCGCCTTGCTCGGCCCCTACGTGGCGTTGTTGTCGCGACCCGACGCCCCCGTGCGCATCCCGGCAATCATCGGCCCCGACGGGGCGGCGCGGGTGGACTGGTCCTACCCCGGCATGTACGGGGCCTTGTTGCCCGCGTGGTCGCTGCGGCGCCCGGCGGCGGCGCGCCGGGCCTGGCTCGAGCAGATCGTCCCCCTGCGCGCGGATCACGGGTGGGGCGACCCGAACGACTACTACGGCCAGAACTGGATCTGGCTCGGCCTGGCGCTGTGGCAGTCCAAGGAGAAGCCGGCTTGATTCTCTCGCTGCTCCTCGCCCTCTCCCCGCTGGCCGCGGCGGCAATGCCGTCCGAGGTTGCGGTGCTGGCCGACGCCCCTCTCGACGGCGCCGCGCGCGTGGCGCACGCCCGGGCGCTGCTGGCGCGGCAAGGCTGGGAAGAAGCGGGGATCGAGGCGCTGCGTTTGCTCGTGGCCCACCCGACGGCCGGCGCCGAGGCGCGGGCCACGCTCGCGCAGTTCCTCGCGCCGCTCGATGGGCGCCCGGCCTGGGGGCCGGTCTACGCCGACCTGCTCGCCAGCGGAGACGTCCCGGCACGGCCGCTCGTGGAGTTGCGCCGAGCGGAGTCGATCGCGCTCGTGACCGCCACTCGCGGGCGAGGTCTCGACGCGCTCGACACCCTCGCGGCCAGCGGCGACCCGGTCGTGCAGCGCGCGCTCGGACGGGCCTACCTGCGGCTCGGGGAGGGCGACCGCGCCCTCGCGGCCTTCGACCGGGCCGCCGGGCAGCCGGGCCAGCGAGACGGGCAGGTGCTCGCCGCGCTCACTGCCGGTCGCCTCGACCTGGCCC
>VGRQ01000560.1 GCA_016875315.1 Deltaproteobacteria bacterium
AAGCTCGAGGAACTACGCCAGAAGCTCGCCGCCGAGGGCCTGTTCGACCCGGCGAGGAAACGCCCGCTCCCGCAGTACCCCCGCGCCGTGGGCGTGGTGACGAGCCCCACCGGCGCGGCGCTGCACGACATCCTTCGCGTGATGCACGGCCGCTGGCCAGGGCTGCCGGTGTACCTCGCCCCCTGCCGCGTGCAGGGCGACGGCGCGGCGCAGGAGATCGCGGCGGCGGTGAAGCTGCTCAACGCGCACGCGAGGGTCGACGTGATCCTCGTGGGCCGCGGCGGTGGCTCGGCAGAGGATCTCTTCTGCTTCAACGAGGAGATCGTGGTGCGCGCCGTGGCGGCCTCGGGCATCCCCACCGTGTCGTGCGTGGGCCACGAGGTCGACGTGACCCTCTGCGACTTCGCCGCCGACGTGCGCGCCGCCACCCCCTCCAACGCGGCGGAGATCGTCACCCCGGAGCGCGACGCGCTCTCGGTGTGGGTAGACGAGCGGCACGAGCGGCTGGTGTCCGCGATGCAGCGTCGCGTGCGCGTCTTGCGCGACCGGCTCGCGCGGGTGCGCCTGCAACATCCCCGCCAGCGCGTGGAGCGGTACCGGCAGCGCCAGGTGGAGCTGGGCCAGCGCCTCGCCGCGGCGATCGCCCGCCGCCAGGAGCGCCGCCGCGAGCGCCTCGCCGCGCTCAGCCGCCAGCTCGACGCGCTGTCACCCCTGAAAGTGCTCGACCGCGGCTACGCGATCGCCCTGCACGAGGGACACCCCGTCGTCGACGCCAAGACGCTGAAGGCGGGTGACGAGCTCGACCTGCGCTTCGCCAAGGGGCGGGCCACGGCGGTGGTGAAGCGGTCGGCTACTTTGTTCTGAATACTTACCGATTTGCTCGCGACGCCTGATTATCAGCGAATTGACAAGTAGCCGCGGCTGATTATCAATTCCATGCCAAATGGCCGCCATCGAACGCAGTCTCCGTGCCCCGATCGAGTCCGACGCGCTGGCGCGAGGGAAGATGGCCTTGATCTCGGGGCCGCGGCAGGTCGGCAAGTCCACTCTCGCGCGCACGCTGCTGCGCTCGGGACACAACGAGTTCAACTGGGACGACGAGCGCTTCCGTCGCGCCTGGACGCGCGACCCGGCGGGGGCCGTCGCCGGGCGAGGCCCGGGACCCATCCTGCTCGATGAGATTCACAAGGACCGCCAGTGGAAACGGAAGCTGAAGGGGCTCTACGACCTCCGCGGGCAGGAACTGCCGATCGTCGTGACGGGAAGTGGTCGACTCGACCTCTACCGGCGTGGTGGCGACAGCCTCTCGGGTCGCTACTTGCCGTACCGGCTGCACCCCTTCAGCGTCGGCGAGTCCCCGATGGTGCCGAGCCCCGACGCGCTCGACTTCCAGGCCACCCCCCGGTTCCCGTGGGGCGACCTCGTGCGGCTCGGCGGGTTTCCCGAGCCCCTGCTCGACGCGCACGAGCTGCGGGCCCGCCGCTGGTCGCGACTGCGGCGCGAGCGGCTGGTCGCGGAGGAAGTCCGCGACTTCAGGGCCATCCACGACCTCCAGGCGGTGCGCGTGCTGGTCGACCTGTTGCCCGAGCGCGTGGGTTCCCTGCTGTCGGTGAACGCCCTCGCCGAGGATGTCGGCGCCGCCTACGCGACGGTGCGGGCGTGGCTCGGGATTCTCGGCGATCTCTACCATTGTTTCCTCGTGCGACCCTGGCAGAAGCGGGTTGCCCGCTCGCTCAGGGCGGCGCCCAAGCTCTACCTGTACGACATCATACCGGTAGCCTCGCCGGGCGCGCGGCGCGAGAACGTCGCCGCGCTGCACCTGTTGAAGGCCTGCCAGGTCTGGACCGACCTCGCGCTCGGGGAGTTCGATCTGCACTTCGTCCGCACCCGCGACGGCGCCGAGACCGACTTCCTCCTCGCCCGCGACGGCAAGCCCTGGATGCTCGTGGAGTGCAAGGGTGGCGACACCACGCCGGATCGATCGCTGGTGAGCTTCGCCCAGCGGCTCGGCACGCGACTCAACTTCCAGCTCGTCGAGTCCCCGGGCCACGACCGCGAGTGGGCGGAATCTGGCGTGCGCGTGCTCGATTACCAGAAGTTTTTCGCGGCCTTTCCGTGAGCGCCCCTACCGCGCCTTCCCCTCGAAGCTGACCTCGACCTCGTACCAGTCGCTGCGGTCGCCGCCCTCGGCCTCGAGGAACGAGCCGTCGGCGGTGCCGTGCATGTCGACCGGGATCTCGGTGTTCCAGTCGCGGATGCTGCCGGTCCAGGTGAAGCCGATGTTCTCGCCGCGGGCCTCGCCCTCGAGGTCGCCACTCATCTCGAATTCCCAGCGATCGTAGGCGCAGTTCGCACTGCCACTGATGGTGTCGTCGGTATCCACCGTGAGCGAGAACTCGCCATCGGCGTCGAAGTCGTACTCCTCGCGCCCGCCGTCGATCCAGAAACGGCACAGCGCGCTGCCGGTGTAGGTGACCGGGTCGGCATCGGCATCGGCATCGGCGTCGGCGTCGGCGTCGGCGTCGGCATCGGCATCGGCGTCGAAGTCGTACTCCTCGCGCCCGCCGTCGATCCAGAAACGGCACAGCGCGCTGCCGGTGTAGGTGACCGGGTCGGCATCGGCATCGGCATCGGCGTCGGCGTCGGCGTCGGCGTCGGCGTCGCTGTCGGCGTCCGTGTCGCTGTCGGTGTCGGTGTCGGCGTCGCCACCCCCGGAGTCGGTGGCGGTGTCGTCGGTGGCGCCCTTGTTGGCGTCGTCGACGACGATGGTCTGGTTGCCGCAGGCGAGGAGGAGAAGGGTCAGCATCGCGGTCGTGTAGTGCCACGCGCGAGTACACGCGATCTCGGCGGCATCAAGTTTTCAGGTGAGACACCAGGAGCCGGTACGCCGCGTTGACCTCGGCCGTGCGACGGTTGTGCTCCGGCAGGTCGGCCGTGGACGCGGCGCGATCCGGGTGCCAGCGCTGCACCAGCGCCAACCACGCCTCCCGCACCGCGTCGGCGCCGGCCCCGGGCGACAGGCCCAGCACCGCGAAGGCCTCGGCCACGCCCTCGGCAGGGGGCGGGGCCGCCGAGGCACCGAGCGCGCCAGCCAGCGCCTGCACGTAGCGCTCCTGGGCATCGCCGGGCCACGCACTCGCCACGCCGCGCCACAGCCATCCCACCAGTCGCGCGCGTGCCTCGGCGTCGAGGTGGGGGTCGAGGCGCCGCGCCACCTTCTCGGGCGCGAGTCGCGACAGGTCGGCGGCTCTCAGCTCCCGCAGCCACGCGCGGAGCCAGTGGATGCCGTCGTCGTCGAGGGGGATGCCCTCGCAGAAGCTCTCGCGGATGAAGCGCACGTCGTCGCGCGACAGCTCCCGGCCACCGGCGCGGGCGTTGGCCACCAGCGCCATCACCGCGCGGGCGGGGCCGCTGTTGCCGAG